>NZ_JARXHY010000012.1 GCF_031127815.1 Pelagicoccus sp. SDUM812003
GGTCGCCGCGTTGAGGCGACATGCCAGGGCGGCGGGTCGACGCCCCGCCCTACAGAGGCAGGGTGGCTTGTTTTGAATGAGGATTTGAAAGCCCCACTGCTTGCGGAGGACTTTCGTTAGTCGTTATTCGTTTTTGGTCCAATACCCCTCCGCGCGCGGTCGCTGTAGGTCGCCGCGTTGAGGCGACATGCCAGGGCGGCGGGTCGACGCCCCGCCCTACAGAGGGAGGTCGGCTTGTTTTGAGTGAGGATTTGAAAGCCCCGCTGCTTGCGGGGGGACTTTCGTTAGTCCGACGATTCGAGCTGTCTCCAATAGCGCTGCGGATCAGCTAGAAAGCTTTTGCTGAATCGTACGTGCTCAAGTTCTGAATACGATCTTTCGGCAAGCCCCTCTTCGCTAAACTCCCAGATCTCGGCGTCGGGGCAGCTGAGGATAATAGGCGAATGGGTGGCGATGATGAACTGGCAGCCAGCTAACGCTTTTTCCCGCACGAAGAGGGCGAATGCGAGCTGACGCTGCGGAGAGAGAGCTGCCTCGGGTTCGTCGAAGAGGTAAAGTCCGTTGGCATTGACCCGCGAGCGCACGAACTCGAAGAACCCCTCTCCGTGCGAATAGTCGTTGAGATCTCTTCCGTAGCGGCCATTGATGGCCTGTCGGTTGCTCTCCATGTAGCCGCGAACTCGGTCGTCGTCCTTGAAGCGTTCGATCAGTCCGTCGAAGGTTTTTTCTAGATCCTGATTGCGTCGGATGAAGTTGAAGAAGTCCTCTGCTCGGAGGAAAAAGCCGTTGGCGGAGCGGCGCCTCCAACTCAGGGTGAGTCGATCCGAAAGGGGGCGAATCGCGTCGAGCGTCCCATCCGCCGAAAGATCCGATTTTCCGATGTTGACGCGCTTGGCGGCGATGCCGATCGCCTCGAGCAAGGTGGACTTTCCACTGCCGTTCTCGCCCACGAAAAAGAGCACGTTGCAGGGGATGTCGCGGGCTGAGAGCGATGGGACAAACGGAAGATTGAGGGGAAACTCGCTCGGGTTTTCATCCGCGGGGCAGTCGATTCGCGTCAGGAATGGCATCTGGCTAAAGGTTAAGCAGCAGACCTGACGAGGTTTCAAACCCAAAGGCGTTCGCCGTTTCTCTGGCTTCGCCGCCTCAACGGTGGCGGGAAGCGACTTCGATGCGCCGTCCCATTGCGAGGTGTTTTTGCAGGTATCGATAGACCTCGTCGGCGCTTATGGATTCGAGGGCTTCCAGAGCGAGACTGCGGTCCTCCGCAGCGGACAGCCGGTCTCTGGTGGCCGTGAGGAGATCTAACCAGTATTTGCTCGTATCCAGATACGAATACATGGAATGCATGAGTTGCTCCTTGGCCTGTTCGATTTCGCCGGGGCGAAAGCCGTCGTCCTGGAGGGAGTTGGTGATGGATCGCAGCGCCTTGGAGATTTTTGCGCGTCGTTTCGGTGCATGTTTCACCAGGAAGAGCAGGCCGGCTTTCCCGATTGGGTCAGCTTCGACGATATAGGCGGTGGGAGAATAGCTTTGGCCCCTCTGCGAACGGATCAACTCGGTGGCGCGCAGTCGGAGGATTCGAAGGATCAGATCTCGACAGAGGTCGTCTCGCCACCCGACCTCTTGAGGGACGAGCCAGCCAAAGACGGTGCCATCGGTCCTGCTGCGGGCGCTCAGCTCCAGAATGGCTTTGATCGGGAGCTCGGGCTGCTTCACTCGTCGCAGTTGCTCATGGCTGTCGTTTACGTTTCGCTCGGGCAAGGCCCCAAACGTGCGGGCAACGAGGTCTTTAGCCATATCCGGCGCGATGTTGCCCACTAGAGCGATTTCCATGGGAGCTTGTCGGACCATGGGAGACAGCCAATCGACCATTTCCTGTGCGGAGACTGAGCGGAGGTAGTCGGAATCGACGGGTCTGAAGAGGAAATGCCCGGATGTGGCCTGGCGGAAAAACGCCTTGAGCAGGGATTGCTCGAGGTCGCGACTCGATTCGTGCAAGGTAGACTCCAGCAACGCCCGGCCTTTTTCCTGATTGCCGAACTGGGGCGACCGCAACATCAGTGAAACGAAATCCAGAGACTCCGGAAGATTAGCCGAAGGACAGGAGAAACGGACTTCAAAGCAGTCCAATTTCGATTCCAAGGTGAGCGATAGGTTGAACGTTTTCCCTTGCAGGGATTCGGGACGGCCGGTGTGGGCGCCTGCCCAGAAGACGATGCTCTCGCTCATGCCGGGAGGCCTATCGCTGGTGGCTAGAGCGCCATAGCCGAACTGCACCCTTGCCTCAACGCGATCAGCCGCTTGTTCGAGCTGCTTTACGATAAGCCTCACTCCGTTTTCAAAGTCCACGAGGTTAGCTCCCAAGGTTTCGTTGAAGCGTTCGCTGCTAACGCTACCCGGGGCGTCGAGCTGAAGGTCGTGCGGAGCGATGATGGGACTGTATTGGGAAACGTAGGACGACGGGTCGTGCTCGTCCGACTGGAGCTTGCGCGCTTGCACCTGCTGCATCAGATCGGCCAGATCGCTGTCGTAAAGCATGCTCGGGGATTGGTTGCTGTTTACGAGCACGGTGGCGGATTCGGGTTGCCAGAGATCCTGCAAGGCCCGCTGACTCTCTTCCAAGGTGAGCTCTTGCAGCCACTGACGCTCGAGCTCGATCATCTGCTCTTGATCGGCGAAGACGTTGCCGCGCGCGATCGAGTAGGCCAACGCCGATGCCAGCTGAGCAGGGGTGGCAGCTCGGGCCCGGTTCAGCTTCTGCTCCAGGCGACGCTCAATCCTGGTCCGGCAAAATTCGAAGCGCCCGGAATCGAAGGTCTTCAACAAGGCGCCATTCATCTCCTCGACGAGCTTTAGGGCGACGGCGGGAATCTGATCCTCTCGACAGGAGATGCGCACGAAGGGAAGGGCCCAGCCTTTTATGAGATGATCGATCGAGCTTTCCGTGTTGACGAAGCTTGAAAGGTCGTCGTCCACCTCGCTCGCGACATAGTCCAGCGCCAGACGAAGCGCCAGGTCCCTTTTGCGGTTCGACAGATTGTCGTAGTTAGATTTTGGATATGTGTTGGCGATCGAAACGTAGCTGATTCCCGGATCGGAGATCTTTCTGGCGAAGAGCCGTGGCGCCTCGTAGTCCAATTGGCAAGGGACGGGAGGAGGAGGCTCCTCCGGCCCTGGATCCTTCGATGCGAGCGATGCGAACGTGGCCAAGATCTCCTTCTCCGCTTGCTCCGGATCGACGTCGCCCACCAACGCGAGGATCATGCGTTCGGGGCGATACCAGTCCTGGTAGAACGCGCGCAGTTTCCTGGCGGACGCCCGCTTGACGATGCGGTGGTTTCCCCCGGGAGTCCGCGACTCGACGCGCGTCTCGTCAAAGAGCCCGTCGCGCTCGTTCACGAACAGCGCGTTCCAATCCTCGGCCTTAGCGAAGGGATTGGACGGATCGGCGCCGTAGCGGCCAATGGAGTTCGAATTGTGCAACAGTTCGTTGAGGATGACCCGTGCCTCCTTTTTCACCGCGTTCTTTTCGAAGAGTGCCCCATCCGAAAAACCACGAAGGATCCTCAGAGCAGTGGGCAGGGCCGCCGCGTCTTGCAGAGGCAGATTGAAGATGTTGTAGCTGGTTTCGAACTGCTTGGTGGTAGCGTTGGCGTGGGCTCCGAAAGAGAGACCGAGCGCCTCCAGCGACCGTATCGCCTGGTCGCCAGGAAAGTCCCGAGTGCCCTCGAATACCATATGCTCCACGAAGTGTGCGTAGCCGCTCTGCTCTGGCGTTTCGTGGTACGAGCCCGCCTGCGCAAGGAGGAGCAAACTCGCCTGCTGGGGGGGACCGGACTGCGGCAGTATGGCGTAGCGAAAGCCGTTTTCCAAGCGTCCCCATCTGACATTCGAATTCGGAGGGATGTCGCTTTGCTGGTGCGGAAAGGCTGGGGGCGAAGCGTTGGAGATCCGGCAGATCGAAAGAATCAGGAAAAAGACCGAGAATTGGAATCTAAGCATTGGGGTAACGGGAGGGCCGGTTCAGCGTTCACTAGGCGGCCTGACAGGCAAGTACGATCGGATCTGACAGTTAACCTCGAGAATTTGGCGCCGGATTTCCTCTGGAGCTTGAGCTTCTTCGAAATGTGGGTAATCGATTTGCGGATACTCGTTTGCCAAAACTCCTGCAACAGACCTGATACCCTTATGATGAAACGATGCGCGCTCGTTCTCGCAGCCCTCGCTGTCTGTGTTCTTTCTCTCGATTGCCTTGCCGAGAATCCGCTCGATTTCGGCAGCGACATTCTAACCGCAGACCCTTCCGGGCACGTCTGGGCGGACGGTAAGCTGTATTTGTACACGTCCCACGATGAAGAGTGCCAAGAGGATTTCTGGATGAAGGACTGGCATGTCTTTTCATCGGATGATCTGGTGAACTGGACCGACCACGGGGCTGTTCTTTCCGTGGAGGATCTGTCATGGGCGGACAACTACGCGTGGGCTCCCGACTGCGCGTACAAGGACGGAAAGTACTACTTTTGCTTCCCCGCAGGGACTGGGCACAAGGATCGCGTTAATCCCGAGAACAGCACCAAATGGATGGGCATCGGCATCGCGGTGAGCGATTCTCCCACGGGTCCTTTCGAGGACGCCATCGGCGGCCCCTTGTGGACCGAGCCCTATGCCAATGATCCGTGCTTGTTTATCGATGACGATGGCCAGGGGTATCTCTATTTTCACGGAGGCGGCGGTCAGGACTGGTTGGTCGCGAAAATGGCGGACGACCTCCTCAGCGTGGAGGGCGACTTCATCAAAATGGACATGGGCGGTTACGAACCGAAGATGGAAGGGCCCTGGGTCTTCAAGCGTGGCGACAAGTATTATTTTTCCATGCCGGAAAACAACCGAGTGCTGACATATTACATGAGCGATTCTCCGACGGGTCCCTGGGAATACCAAGGGCTGATCATGGAGCAGGAAAACAATGCCAACAACCACCACTCGATTGTCGAGTTCGAGGGTCAGTGGATCCTCTTCTATCATCGCTGGTTGCCGACTGATTCGGAATGCGGGGACTTGCAGCGACGGGTCTGTGCCGAGTATTTGCATTTCAATGACGACGGCACGATTCAGAAAGTCACTCGAACTGAAGAAGGTCTCAGCAAAAAATAGAACCGCCTTCGCTACATCGTGATGGTAAAGGAATTGGCTGCCTGTTTCTGTTTTCTGTCGCTTCTGGTCGTTTCGAAAGGAAGCCAGAGCGCTGCGCTCAAAGCCGACTTCGTCGTAGCGGGTGATGGGAGCGGGGATTTCACGACCATTCAGGACGCGATCGACGCTGTGCCTGATTTTCGAAAACAGCGCACGGTCATCTTGGTCAAGCCAGGCGTTTACGAAGAACGGCTCACTCTCGCGTCAACCAAGAACAAGGTTAGTTTGATCGGAGAGGATCCGAGAACGACGATCGTCGCCACGTCGATGCATGCTAAATCTTTGAACCGATTCGGCGAGCAGGTTGGCACCACGGGGTCCTCTGGCTTCTTTCTGTTCGGCGACGATTTTACCTGCCGGAACTTCACTTTCGAAAACCGAGCGGGCCCGGTGGGGCAAGCGGTAGCGGTGCGGGTGGACGGCGACCGAGCGTTTTTCGAAAACTGTCGCTTTATTGGAAATCAGGACACGCTTTACCCTCACGGTCGAGACAGCAGACAATACTATAAGAACTGCTACATCGAGGGAACGGTGGATTTCATCTTTGGTTGGTCGACCGCCTTTTTTGAAGAATGTGAGATCTTCTGCAAAACGAGCGGATACGTCACTGCAGCCTCGACCGAGAAGGGGCAAACCTATGGGTTTGTATTCAAAAATTGCCGGATCGTCGGAGATGCGGCTGAGGATACGTTTTATCTCGGCCGACCTTGGCGACCCTACGCCAAAACCGTATTCATTGATTGTTACATGGGGGATCATATCAAAGCGGAAGGCTGGCACAATTGGGGGAAGGAAGCGGCGGAAAAGACCGTATTTTACGCCGAGTACGGAAGTGTCGGGCCTGGCGCTGCTTCGCCAGAAGCTCGCGTCGACTGGGCTCGAACCCTTGCGGAAGAGGACTTGCCGTTGTTCGAGCGCTCTCAAGTCCTCGGTGACTGGGATTTGGATACGGTGGATCGCTAGCAGATCGAGATGGCTCTCGAGCAATGGATCCGTATCACCGCGACATTTCGTTCAGGATGCGGATGCGGTCCGACACGTTGCCGCGTTCTAGGACGCGCACTAGTAGTAGTAGGATACGGATACAACGCTTAGTGGGCTCTGCGAGCGCCTTTCCAAACCCAGCGACGGATCGGTCGCGAGTCATGATTTGCTCGTCATAGCTAACCTGTCCCCCGAGCAGGAGCTCCAAGGTTTGCGCCCACGCTTTGTCACGGGCGTAGCCGATGCTAAAGAGACTGATGGATTCGTCAATGGGCCCTAAAAGATGATCGATGACTCCGAGCGGTCCGAAGATGCGGGTGAGGCGTCGCTGCGTGTCGTTGATCAGGGAGCCGAGTATATGGTTGATGGTGTAAAAATCCTCCTTGAGCGACAGCGGATTTTCGGCGTCGCAAACGGCCGCCGCGGCGATACCCAGATCGAGCGAAATGTGAGCGTTCATGCCGAGCAGCAAATGCTGAAGCGTAGTCAGCTTGCTATTGGCAGTCTGCTCGAACGCGAATTTCCAGGATTGAGTAGGTTGCTCATTGTTTTGGAAACGGTTGTAGGCATCGATGTACCGATTTGCGAATACGACATCGAGTCGCTCCATGCGCTGGTTGTCTTGAAATGCGGATGCCTGAATCGCTTTTTTGACCTCTATCGTTACCCTGCGATAGAGAGCAGGGAAAAAGCCTGCTGCCGAGTACCGCCTTTCTTCAAGTTGCACAATAGCCGCCAGTTCCGAAATAACTTCGTCTATTGTATCAGCCATCGCTGAAACGGTCTCAATCCAGCGCTGATTCGGCAAGCGCTAAGTTGAGCGTCCAGCATCGGCGTCACCGAGATCGTGGAGCGAGATTTGAGCGGGCGTTTCGGACTTAACCGGCTAGGGATGCTTCGGGAAGCCTCAGGAGTTGGAAGAGATGGTCCTCGTTAGAAACTCCGATCTGCTCTGGTGGGCAGACACGGCCTAAGGTTCCGCTGAGACTTCCATTTTCAAGAAGTGACTTTGTGAATCGAGCGACACGGGCAGATCGAGATAGTATCCACCGATATCCGATGTACTGAGCGTCGTTTGAGTTCCTTCGAACGACGACCAATTGGCGAGATCCGAGGAGAGGTGGAATACCATTTGATCCAGACCAATATCAGATGGCCGTTTTCGCAGATAGTAGCGTTTTGCTTGGGGATTAAACGCCAGCAAGTCGCTATGATTGCTGTGACTCGTCGGGTCGAGACTGAGAAGGTATTCTAGTTTGTTCGATAGCGAGTCACCGTCGGGGTCCGCGGATTCGTCGGCAACCTCAAGCGGAAGTCCCCACCACTCGGTCCAGTCTCCGTATTTGCCCGATAGGGCGCCTTGCACGTTGATCTGAAAGGAGCCGCTAGCTGAAGCGCCAGCTGAGTTTACCGCCTCTACCCAGTAGGCGCTCGATTCTCGTGGGACTAAGGTGTAACTCGACTCTCCTGATACGAACAAAGGATTGGAGCGGTCGCCCGATTCGCCTTCGTACCAAGTAAAGTTCGGGTAGCTGCCTTGCGCTTCTAGGCTCACGGTCACGCTTTGTCCCCGCTCAACTTGCAGATTGCTTGGCTCCATCGTGATGGTTGGTTCTCTTATGGATTCGAAGACGGCTGCAAAGCTTTGGGTAGAGCAGTCGAAATCAACAATCGAGTCGCCGGGGAAGGCTCTAGCAGGAATAGACGAATCTTCGGGAATGTCGTTTTCGCTCACCCCGAAATAGGGAGGCCGCGATCCCCCAAGACGCCATAGGCTGCCGTCCGACCGGGAAAAATAAAGAACGCCATTTCCTCGGCCCCAATATATTGACTCAAAGTCGGCCACATCGTTTACGAGAAAAGCCTTCTCCGAGAAGTCTAGATTTTCAAAGGGATCGAACTTGAAGCTCCAGAGCTCGTTTGATGTAGTGGTGAATAAAATACAATCGTTAGTCTCAGCCGAGTATTTAACGAGTTGGACGTTCTTGTGGATCTCGTAAGCGTCTGATTGCCCGTCAAAGAGGCTATAGACCCGTAGCGTATTCGATTGATCGATCAATGCGATGGAGTATTCGGAGGTGCTGACCGCCTTAACCTCCTCTCTTACTTTGAGGGGATCGCCATCGAAGGACGCCCCGTCCGAGGCCATTCCCCAGTCAGTCTCGCCAGCGACCCAGAGCGAACCGTCGGTCTTGATGTAGGCGACGCTTGCGACACTAGCGGAGATCGCTACCACCCCGCTATCTATCGTCTCAAAGGTGGTATTGGGCGAGCTTTCTGTTTCGTCATCGACAGTTAAGTAGTTTCGCACCACTCCAGCAGCTAGGAGTTTGCCATCGGTGGTGACCGCGAATGATGACGAGCCATCGCGATCGAAAGCCTCGATGTTTTCCAGCAGTTTGACGGGCGAGGCAAACGAGCGATCACGGGTTGTTTCCCAGGAGTGATGGTTTTCGCCGACCGTCCAAAGGGTCTTGTCTTGTTTTAGGTAGAATACGGTTTGGTAGCCCTGTACTACGGAAATGACGTCTGTGTCTTGGAAATTCGCCGCGGTGTAGTCGATCTGAGGCACGTGGCCAAGCGTGACCTCCGATTGACCCTTGGCGAAGAGATTTCCTTCTTGGTCGATGAAGCAGCTTAGGCTCAAGCTTACATCTCGGTCGCGTACGGGATCGGAAATCGTGCCGGCTAAGGAGGTCCACGCCTCAGGGTTGGTGGACCCTTCCTGTTCTACGGTCTTCTCGAAATCTATGGCCCATATCATACCGTCCTCCCTCACATAGGACCATCCCTCCACCTCGACCGCACCGCTCTCCGCGAGGGTGATCGCCTCCTGTTCGGGGGCGATTAGCACGTGGGCTGATCCGTCCGATTTGAGGTACGCTATCGATAGTCCGCCGGCCTTCGATAGCTGCACGACTTCGGTCTCTAGCAGCACAGGTTCCGCTAGACCGTTCTCGCTACTGGAATAGTCCGGACCGATGGCTGACATGGTCCCATCCAGTCCTAGGAGCACTATATTGTTCCCCGTGAAGAAGACCGCGTCCTTAGCATTGTGAGCGATGATGGTAGGACTGAACTCTTTGAAAGGGAAGCGGAAGTTCGGAGCGTTTTCGTATTCGAACCCGAACCGATTCACCGTGGGGTACGCAACGATTCCGACTCTGCCATCCTTGAAGATAAAAAGAGTGTTGCCGCTAGAGGTTCTGACCTTCTCGACGCCATCGAGAATTTTGATGGGGCAGTTATAGCGTCCTGAATACGGAGCAAGAAATACCTGCCCAACGTCGCCCGCGAAAAAGAGAGAGCCGTCGTCGCCCAAAAGAAAAGTGCAGCCGGGATCGGCGACGATGTCGGTAAAACTGTGTCCTAGCTGAACGAACTGATCGAGAAACACGGAGTGCGAACCCACTCCTAACTCTCCATCACGATTCTGCCCCATGGCCCACGTTCTGCCCGAATCGTCATTGTAAAACACCGAGTGACTACCGGCGAAAACGCTTGTAGCGTTAGACGCAAGTTTTCGCTCCGTAGACGGATAGTCTTTTTCGTAGATTCCTGCGTAGCCGGGAAGTCCTCTCCCGAAGGTGAAAAGAGAGTTGGAGCTATGGAGCGGTGAGCAGATACCTACGAATAGGAAAGTCAGGGCAAACCAGATCCATAAGAAACGTGGATTTGAGGGAGACATGGGAGAAATACTAACGGGAGGAGGTATGAGAGATAAAAATACGACACAGTACCTACGGGTCGTCCAGCAGCACCACAAGTCTCAATTCCTTTGTGACTGTCAGGCAATTCGTCGACGTCTCTTTGATCGAACTCGAAGAGGGATGACTCGGCGCGTGGTAGCTAGCATGTCGGACGAAACGATCAGTCTCGCGCTTGGGTTCACGGAAGAGCGCGAGCTTGGAAGTCTCGCGCCGCCTATTTTGCTGGCTTGAAAAAAACGTCAGGCGTGGAGGCCTAAGCTTTTCGAGCAGTCTAGCACTGGTTCGAACTCTTAAGCGAGATCGTGCAGGATGGTGGCGATCAGGGCGGTCCAGCCGGTCTGGTGGCTCGCTCCGTGGCCTTGTCCGGTGTCGCCGTGAAAGAACTCGTAGAAGAGGTGCAGGTCCTCGAAGTGAGGATCCGAGCTTTGCGCTGGGAAATCGCGCTGGTACGGGCGAGTCCCGTTCTCGTCCTTCAGGAACAGCTTGGTCAGGCGTCTTTCGATGTCTTGGGCGCATTCCTGCAAAGTGCGCTGCTGGCCGGAACCGGTCGGGTACTCGATAAGGAAGTGATCGCCAAAGTGATCGTGGTATTGCTTGAGCGCTTGGATGATAAGGAAGTTTAGAGGAAACCAGATGGGGCCGCGCCAGTTCGAGTTTCCGCCAAAGAGCCAAGTATCCGAATCTCCAGGACAGTAGCGAACCTCGTGCAGCTGTTCTCCCAGTCGGAGCGAAAATGGATGTTCCTTATGATACTTTGAGAGGGAGCGGATCCCGTAGTCCGAGAGGAACTCGGATTCATCGAAGAGGTAGCCCAGCAAGGAGCGAAGGCGTTCCTCGTTTGGGATGGCTAGCAGGAGGCTGCCGCCGGTCTCCTCGCAATCCATACTAGAGATGGTTTGGGTGATGTCCTTGCGGTGCTCAAGGTACCAGCGAAGACGGGCATGGAACTCCGGCATGGATTCGAGCTGCTGGCGCTGGATGCTATGCACGGCGATGAGAGGGAGGAGGCCTACGAGGGAGCGGACTTTGATGCGCTCGACGTGACCGTCGGCGAAAACGATTTCATCGTAGTAGAAACCGGTTTCGGAATCCCAAAGCCCCTTTTCGCCGAAGTGGTTGATGGCGTCGGCAATGCTCATGAAGTGCTCGAAGAACTTTGAAGCGATGTCCTCGTAGGTCGGATCCGTTTTCGCTAATTCCAGAGCGATGGCCAGCATGGTTACGCTGTAGAACGCCATCCAGGCGGTTCCATCCGCCTGATGCAGTTGGGCCCCACCTGGTAGCGGCTTGGATCGATCGAAGATGCCGATGTTGTCCAGACCAAGAAAGCCGCCTCCGAAAATGTTGTTGCCCGAGGGGTCCTTGCGGTTCACCCACCATGTGAAGTTGAGTAACAGCTTGGTGAATACGCGTTTCAGGAAATCCGTGTCCGCAGCGCCTAGCTTCGCCTCTCGACGATAGACCTGCCAGCACGCCCAGGCATGGGTGGGAGGATTCACGTCGTCTAGCGCCCATTCGTAGGCCGGGATTTGGCCGTTTGGGTGCATATACCATTCGCGGAGAAACAGCAGGAGCTGGCGCTTGGCGAAGGTAGGATCCATGCGAGCGAAGGGGATCATATGAAACGCCAGGTCCCAGGAGGCGTACCATGGGTACTCCCACTTGTCGGGCATGGAAATGACGTCCCGGTTGAAGAGGTGCGTCCAGGCGTGATTTCGCCCTTTGAGACGCGAGGCCGGCGGCTTAGCCACCGATGAATCGCCCGCCAGCCAATCCGACACTGAATAGTGATAGAACTGCTTGGTCCAGAGCAAGCCAGCGTAGGCTTGACGTTGGAGTCGCTGTTCCTCCGGGCTGAGGCTGCTGGCGACATGCTTCTCCCAAAATGCATCCGCTTCGTGAATACGATTGAGAAAAATCTTATCGAAGTCGTCGAAGGGACCATTTGCAGACGCTTCCGATTCGGCATATAGCCTGAGCTTAACTTGATGCGAGCCTCCGGCTTCTATGGTTGCTGCGTAGCGAAGCAGTGCCATGGTGCCACCTTCGCGGTTAACCGAGTTCTGGTCGCCATCAATTATCCATTTGTTGAAAGCGTTCCCGGTGTACTTGGTGTAGGAATCCTTCTGATACAGCGTTTGGGTGTCGGTTTCGTTTTCGGTGAAGGCAAATTCCGGATACTGGCCCGACTCGTCGCAATCGAAGGCAAGAACAAAGTTCCCCAGGCTTTGGTGTTCGAGGCGAAGTCGCCCCTGGTCCATCGAGGAAATGCGAGGCTTCGGTGTGCAGCCTTCGTGTTCGCATCCCCAGATCCAGGTATTGCGGTACCAGATTTTCGGAAGGATGTGCAGAGGAGCCGGGTCTGGACCGCGATTCGTAGCGGTGAGGCGGATCAGAATGTCGTTTGGCCCTTCTTTGGCGTATTCGACTTCCAGGTCGAAGTAGCGGTTTTCATCGAAGATACCTGTATCCAAAATTTCGTACTCCGGCTGGGTGCGGTCGCGATTGGCGTTTTCCGATCGCAGCAGTTCGTAGGGGAACTTCGCTTGTGGATACTTGTAGACGGCTTTGGCGTAGCTGTGGGTCGGAGTGGCGTCGAGGTAGTAGTAGAGCTCCTTGCAATCCTCCCCATGGTTCCCTTCGGTGCTGCTGAGTCCGAAGAGCCTTTCCTTCAGGATTGGATCCTTCTCATTCCACACTACGGGACAGAGGCAGAGTCGCGCTTGGCGATCGGTGAAACCAAGGAGGCCATCAGCGCCCCAGCGGTAGGAGCGCAGTGAGGCCTGCTCGAACGGAAAATAGGCCCAGGCGTTTCCGTCTTCCGAATAGTCCTCTCGCACGGTGCCCCATTGCCTTTCGGACAGATAGGTGCCCCAACGCTTCCAGTTTCCCTTGCGGGAAAGTTCATCTTCGAGGCGCTGCTCTTCGGTGGAGAGTTTTTTATCGGGCATTGCGAAAAGTCGTTGGCAGGCGAGGACGTTCTGTAGCTAAGATGCGGTACAGTGTTGCTGAATCCTTTGCTATGGATCGCGCGTTTCTAGTCGAGCACGGAACGCCTTGGCGAACGAGCGACTCAAGGGAATGGTACGTCCACTGGGGAAAGTGAGCACGTTCTGATGGTCCGGTCCTGCTATCATGCCATCTATGGCTTGCATGTTTGCCAGGAAGGACTTGTGGACCCTTTCGAAGTGCGGTGGAAGGATTTGCTGGAGCGTTTTCAGCATCTTGTCGTGGCAGCGCGGTGCGCCATCTGTTTTCTGGATGAGGGAGCAAGGGCCATCCGCCTGCACGTATTCGATTTCCTCAAGTGAAATCAGCTCGATGCGACCCGCGGAGCGAACCGCTAAATACTTCGCGAAATGGGCGTCGAGAGGAACGCTTTCGGTCACGCGACTGAACGCTAGTCCGAGTCGCTCCTCATCGAAGGGTTTCGGCACGAAGTCCAATACGCCAAGTTCGTAAGCTTCGATGGCCCGTCTGGTGTAGGCGGATACAACGATGGTTTGGAAGGAGCGAGAGGCAAGATCCTTTAGGATATCAAATCCGTCTCGCCCCTCCAGGTTGAGATCGAGCAAAAGGAGGTCGATATCCTGGTGAGTCTCGATCAGCGCGAGCGCTTCGCTGAGATTGATAGCCGTATGAAGCGTTTCGATACGCTCTTTTAGAATAGAACGGGCGAGGCGGACGAGACGGTCCATGATGCTGGCTTCATCTTCGACTATTAGCAGTTTCATGGGATGGTGATCGTCGTTTTCCAGAACTCGCCTTCGGGACCGTGCTCGAAGTGCCATGACGGGTAGGATTCCGCGAGTCTTGCTTTGATGTATCGAATCCCGGTGCCATCTCTCTGGCTTGTCGCATTCGAGTCGGTTTTGCCAAGCGGGGCGGAGAACACGAGTCTCCGCTCGCCAGCTCGTTTGCTTTGCTGCACAGTGAAGCGAATGCCTTGCTGTCCGTAGCTGTTGTGGGTGATGGCGTTTTCGACCAGGTTTCTCAATACAGCAGGGGGAATCGTATCCTCCGGGTCGATACCTTCGCAATCGATTTGATAGGATGCCTTTTTCCGATACTCCATGATCTTCAAATAGCTCCGGCAGGACTCGATTTCGATGGCGATCGGAATAAGCGGTTTATCCGAAATGTCTGACAGCAGCTCGAATTCCTTTGCCAAGGCTTGAATCAGTTTCACTCCTTGCTTGGGATTGGTCTCGATCCATTCGATAGCGGAGGTGAGCGAATTGAGCACGAAATGCGGTTCGATCTTGCTTTTTAGTAGTTCGAGTTCGAGTCGGGCGTTTTGTAGTTGAGCTTGGGATCGTTTGCGCGACTCCATGCGTTGTAACTTAATAATCGATACAAATAGGATCGCAGCCAGTATCCCCAGTCCGATCGCTTGATTTTGTACGAGAAATGGAAGCTGGTAGTTCGCGAGGAGGAGCGAAGAAATCGCTAGCGCTTTCAGTGAATGTGGTCGCTTCGATGCGACGGCGTAGAGCGAAATGGCTACGCAGACGTATGCGGTTGATGGGATGATTTCGAGGTCGCTTATAACCTTGCTCAAGGCATATGGCACGAGGCAGAGAGCGAAAAGCCAAGGTTTCTGAAAGCGGAGCAGCGAAATTAGCGAAGCTGGAGCGAGAATGGACAAGCACGTGTGGACGAATAGAACGCCAATGCCAATCCAGTCCAGATAGGGATACGGCACGTTCAGCTGATAATAGAGCAACTTGTTGACCGCGTAGAGCCCGAACACGATGCAGCTTAGCCCGAGCAAAAGGTATTGTCGGCGTTCCTTCTCGAAGGCGGAATAAGCTACGAGGTAAACGCCGAATAGAGCGAACGCGAGATAGAGGCAGTAGATAAGCGTCGATTTTCCAGCAGTCGCCAAACGCTCGCTGATGGTTTGGAGAATAAGCATCATGGCATGCCCATTCGTTTCGTCGAAGGAATGCACGCCACGAATGGTCAAGGTGTACTTTGCTCCCGCTTTCAGAGGGGTGGGGAGCGGAAAGCTCCGATAGCTGTTTCCAACGGAAAGCTCATCCATCGCCTCATCGAGTCGGCCATTGCGACCGAGAAAATCTGTTTCCCAACTCAACTCGTAGGTGGCGGGCAAATACAAAGAAAGTACCGGTGAATCGTCAATCTGCTGATCAGTCAGCGCAACCAACGTCAGTTCGATCTGGAAGCGAGTCGGAAGGTTTCTTTGCAGCGGCAGGGCGATGTAGTACGGGTTATCAACGGTAATCTCTACAGGCTTCGCGGCTGCTGCTGCGGGCTGCGTCAGATCGGTCAATCTGAACGACTCGAATATGTATGGCGATCCGACGAAGCCGTTTTCCGCTCGACTGTCTTGCGCCTCAAGAGCAGGCAGGACGATAAGAATCAGGAGGATTAGGCAACGCGACATCGATGACTTATTTGCCAGTTGGGAGGGAGGCAAGGCGAGCGAAAAGAGGCGTTGTCTGACCATTGGTTACCCATTGCGACCGTTCGTTGCAATGACCTCGCTCGCAGTTAGCCCGACGACTGTCCTGAAGCTGAACTTTCGCGAAACGCTAGAAGACATGAAGCAGACGATACAAATGACGATAAACGGGCAGCGTCGGGAGCTGCTGGTCGATCCCCAGCAACCGTTGCTTTGGTCCTTGAGGGATGACTTGGGGATGACGGGGACTAAATACGGATGTGGCAAGGGCCTGTGCGGGTGTTGCACGGTTCACTTGAATGGAGTCGCTGTTCGATCCTGCCAGATGCCGACTGGCGGCTTGCAGAATGCGGAAATTCGAACGATCGAGGGCGTCGGCTCCGAGGAAATGCTACACCCCGTTCAGCAGGCTTGGGAAATCGAGGACGTCGCCCAATGCGGCTATTGTCAAGCAGGCCAGATCATGTCGGCCGTAGCTTTACTCGACAGCGATAGCTCCCCTAGCGATGAGGCGATCGATGTGGCGATGGACGGCAATCTGTGCCGATGCGCTACCTACAAGCGTATCCGCAAAGCCATACACCGTGCCGTGCGGTTGAAGATGGAAGGAGCGAGCTCATGAAGCAGACAGTCAGTCGCAGACACTTCTTGAAACTAGGCGCGGCGGCCGGTGGCGGTTTGCTTGTCAAAGCCTATTGGACGCCCGTTTCGTTTGCCAATGAAGCGACGATTATCAACTCGAACTCGCCTTGGTTTTGGGCGGAGTTTCTAGCGGATGGCAGCGTCTCGTTGAAGCTGAGCAAGCAGGAAATGGGGCAGGGCGTGCACACAGGACTTGCGATGCTCTTTGCGGAGGAAGCCTGCCTGGACTGGAGCAAGGTGTCAGCGAGTCAGGCCAACTGGGATCGTGGGTCGCGAGCCTACTACGAATCTCCGTTTGGTGTAGTGACGGGCGGAAGTTCGACGATTCACACCCTTTGGGAACCGATGCGACTTGCGGGTGCGCAAGTGAGAGATTGTTTCGTAAGGGCTGCCGCTCGAAAGTGGAAGGTCGATCCGCAATCGTGTACCGCGAAAAATGGATACGTGCTTAACCAATCCTCCGGGGAGTCACTTTCCTACCACGAGCTTAGTCACAAAGCGAAAACCTTCGCTCCGAGCGAGTCCCCAGAGTTGAAGCCAAGAGAACGCTATGAACTGATTGGGAAGTCCGTTTCGAGTCGCCACAATCGGGCTTTTGTCACCGGTTCGGCGAACTACGCCAGCAATGTCAGGCTTCCAGGTATGCTCCACGCCGTGGTCAATCGTCGACCTTTGCTCGGCAGCAAGCTGGTCTCCTTTGACGCCAGGGAGACGTTGAACGTTCCCGGAGTCGTCGACGTGGTCGAGATTTCTGGAGACGAGGAAAGTGAAGGATTCGTTTTCGGACTGGCCGGCGGAGTGGCGGTTTTAGCCGAGTCGACCTGGTCGGCCATGCAGGGGGCACGAGTATTGAAAGTCGAGTGGGACATGGGGGAGAATGCAAATGCCAGCTACGATAGCGTGCGAAGCGCAAACGAGCGGCGAGACTTCATCAAGAGCGAGGTTAAAAATGACTTCGGCGATATCGAAACGGCTTTCTCAACAGCGGTGGAAACCGTCGAGTCCAGCTATGAAAACCTGTTGCAAGCCCACGGGCAAATGGAACCCCTCACCTCCACTGCCAGCTTCAAGAATGGAAACCTCGAGATATGGTCATCCTGCCAAGACATGCGCGGATCAGTGCAGTATGTTGCGCGATTGCTCGCTATCGAAGAAGATGCAGTCACGCTTCACAGCGCCTTGGCGGGAGGTTCGTTCGGAAGGCTGGCTTGGGCTGATTATGTAGGTGAATCCGCACTACTGTCCAAAATGGTTGGGAAACCTGTGAAGGTGACGTGGACGAGAGAGGACGACATGCGGTGCGACTACTATCACCCTCAGAAGATATCAAAGTGGAAAGGCTGTCTCGATAGTGAGGGCTTTGTATCCGGAATCTGGAGCGAATACGGAATCTTGGGAACTCCCTCCTATTGGTGGCTACTTCACTGGGCGTACCTGCCTTACGGGATAGACAATGTGAAGGTCGAATCGAATCTGATAAAGCAGCCGATCAGAACGGGGGCTTGGCGTAGCGTGGTGGAGCACATGCAGGCTTTCCCTGAGGAGAGTTTCATCGACGAACTTTCATACGTCGCAGGCGAAGATCCATATCGCTTTCGCTTGAAGCATGTTCGAAGGGCAGTCGAGCGATTTGAAGGTGACGACTATTGGCGCCAGATGGGGCAGAGAGCGAAATTGGTTCTGGAATCGGTTCCCGACTTCTACGATTGGGATGCGCCGCTCGGTCTTGGAAAAGGGCGAGGTATCGCGATGTCGAAGTTCGGCTCAACCATCGTCTGCCAGATCGCGGAAGTCGACCTAGGCGAGCGCGATTTCACAGTGGAAAGAATCGTTGCCATCGTCGCGCCCGGCAAGGTCCTCAACCCGCAGCTTGCGGAAAACCAAATCGAAGGAGGCATCCTCTGGGCGTTGAGCGCCTGCAAGCACGGCCGACTCAGCTTCGAGCATGGAAAAGTGAAGGAGGACAACTACGACGCGTATCCAGTTCTTCGATTCTCGGAGACTCCTGAGTTGCAAGTCCACTTTCTAGAAGATGAGGGACCGTTGGGAGGCATGGGGGAGCTCGGCGTGCCAGCGACGGCGCCCGCTGTAGCGAACGCGATCTACGCCATCAGCTGCAAACGCCTGCGCTCGCTGCCCTTCGATACGAACACGTTGTTCGGGAACGTCTAGGCGCAAGGCGCTAATCTTCGATTAACCGCTCCGCAGCTTTTCGTTGGTGGAGCGAGACCTCCGGGCACGCTCTGCACTGCAAAACTGCTACTCTTCGGTCTTTGCGATTTCCAAATCGCGGGCAACTTCATCGCGAATCAAAGCCCAGTGAAAGAGGTTGTCAGGGTTCGCGTCGAACGAGTTGTGGTTGTAGTGGGTGAGTGGCATGTCTCGGTACAGTGGGCGAGTGATAGCGATCACTTGATCCCAGTGCTGCAAAGCTCTTTCGAGATGCGCGATCGCATCTCTCTTCTGGTCGCTGTCGCCAGAAAGACGATACGAGTGCAGAGCCACCGCGCCGCGGAGCTTTTCCGCAAGGTGAAGGCCAAGTTGAGCCCAGGCTTTCACATCGGAAACTTCATACAGCAGGCTGTCTGAACTCGAAGTATCGATAGAAGAAACTAGCCTCAGAGCCTCGCGGTTGTCTCGTTCTAGAGTGTCGGCAAGTTGCAAGGGAGTAATCTGCCCGGCGCCGAATGAGCCGCCAGTGCGAAGGGTTTCCACGTATTCGGAAACGGATACGTAGCTGGGATCCATGGTCGGGTGCGAAATGAGCTGGTCGATGCCGATGTACTTGGTCTCCTCGCCTTGCAGCGCGAGAAAGCCCTCGCTGTAGAGGGTGAAGTCCCAGCGGGAGTCGTAAAGGGAGGCAAGCCTAAGCTGCGTGGAGGAAGCAAGCGAGTAGGCGTTGAGCAGATTGTCGCCATCGCTCCCGAATCGTCGATTGAACTCGGCTTGAAAGACGGAATCCGGCGTTTCCGGATCATAGAGGAGACGCCCCCATAGCTTGTAGAACAGCCACTGACGCTGAAAGGCATACTTCCAATCGACGGACCTATTCGAAGCCGTAAAATAGTCCAGAGCGGGAATGTACGTTTCCGATCCGATAAAATAGCCGCCAACATAATCGGCCTCGCCGTTTAGGGCGATGTGCTGTCGTATAAAACTGGGTACGCCCCAGCGAAGGCAGAAGAAGTCCTCGTTTCTCGCTTGCCACACGATTTTGTAGTTTTCGGGCAGCGGATCGAAATAGGTGTCGCCGAGCTTTCCTCCGTGGACTTTCACAAGTTTGGGAGTGGAGTGAGCGTGCGACCAGTTGAATTTCATCTCCACCCAGATGGGACCATCGAAGCGGTCTTCCAAGCGCTCCATGGCGTCGCGGGTGACCTGTTCGACGTTTTTGCTCACTCCGGGATCGGAGGAAGTGCCAGATGAGAACGGCACGCGGTGTATCAGTTTTACCTTACGATCCGCTTCGAGCATGCCTGCGATCATCACGTCGTCCATCCACTTCTGGCGTTCGAGCGGGGTCATGCCCGCCATGCCTTCGCCGTGAGAGATGCCGATGCCATCGAGATTCGGATAGGTATTCAGAATCTGGGTAACGCTTTCGCGTAGGTAGCGTCTCAGCAGTTCGGAAGTGTCGCCGGGGACGTAGTAGTGCGGGTAGAAATTTCGCTCGGCGATGCCGTGGGCCTTCGAAAACTCCTCGCTGGTGAAGATGCTCCATTGCACGATGTAGGTATCCAACGCCCGTTCCTTAGCCATTCTGAAGATCTCGCGATAAAGGCTTTCCCATTCCGCTTGTTGCTCATCGTTCCACGGCGAGGCTTCGGGAAAGTTTTCCGGTTTCACCATGTAGGTGAAGGGATTCATGTTCCAGAGGCTGATCACGTTGAAACGGTTCTCCACCATCATATCCAGGAAGGCCTCCCAGTACTTCGGGTCGCGTGCGGTTTCGTAGTGCTGGTCGAGAGCGCTGCTTGGTCGATAGGTCTCCCAAGGGAGATTGTATTTGATGCCGCGAAATTCGAAATGCGGCGTTTCTTCAAAACTCGGCACGTCCGCGAGCGCCACGCCGTTTTCGAGGCGTTCGATCAAAGCGAAGGTTCCGTAGATCAATCCCCGCTCGTCTCCTCCCAGCACGGAAACGACTTGATCTTCGGGAATGATTTGAAAGCCCTCTGGAGAAAGGCGTCCGGAGTTCAGGCCAAGATTCATCAAGCGATCGTAGCCGCTGCGCTGCTCCAGTACATCGTGCCCTGTCGCGTCCAAGGCCTGTTTCAACTTGCGAGCAGCATAGCTCGCTTGAGGGCTATCTTGGTCGTAGAGCACGTAGATGGCCTCAGCGAGGCACGCTTGACCGAATAGAAGGGCGCTCGCGAACAGAAGGGGTAGGTTACGCATGCGGCTATACTAGGCGCCGCCGAGCATCACAGAAGGGGAAAGGCTGGGGAATCTGGTGCGCGTTCGCCCCGATAGCGGACCGAGGTCCATTTCGAACCGACGAGGCTAAGCGTTAGACGAGGAGAAAGTGTTGCGGAAGATCGATGCCGAAAAGCCTTTCGGAAAAGTCCTCCAGGACGCCCAAGGTTTCAGGAGACAGGAGCTGTATGATCTCATCCATCGCTTCGCCGGAGAGCATATAGGGCAAGCCGTTGAAGACGATATCGCGGTCGACGAACCAGCCAAAAATCTGGTGTTCCTCGCATTTCCAGCGCGGAGTGCCCTTGATCATGCAGTGGCCCAGCCAAGAGCGCGTGCGTTTTTGATGGGCCGCGGTCATTTCCTTGCGACGCTGCTCGATGTCTACGTGCTCCTCGAAGTAGTTATCGATGAGCTTGAGGCTCTTTCGCGATAGCGTCTTCTGGTGCTCTTGGTAGCAATCGTAGCACATCGCGTATTCGAAAACCGTTTCCTTCTTTCGAAACGCCTTTTCGACGAGGTAGTTGGTGTCTGGCTCGAAAAGGTCGCGATCGCACAATGTGCAACGCTGAAAGGGTCGCCCTGTTTCGAAGGACCAGAACGCCTTGGGGACAGGGGAGAATTCGTCGAAGAAAGTCATCGATGTCGGAACGATTGGATTTTGGATACAGTGGAAGAGAGAGCTCGGAGGCGTCCTTCTATGACCGGTTTTAGGCTTAAAGAGGAGGTCCCACCAGATCGAGTCCGTATTGGGAGAAAAACGCGTTCATGTCCGTGATGTTCGAAAATTCGGATACGATGCGTGAAAAGAACTCCTCTGAGTTCCCAGCCTCCAGCAATTCGAAGTGGTGTCGAGCTGGCGTGTCTCCGATGTTTTTGAAGGTATGGACAACTCCGGGAGGAATGAGGCAGCTATCGCCAGCTGAAAGGTACAGCTGCTGGTCGCCTCTTTGAAACAGGAAGTCGCCTTCGATGATGTGAAAGATTTCCGTTTGTTGGCGATGGGTGTGGAGAGGGGGACCAAACTGAGGAGCGACGATCTCCTCGAAACCAACGAGACGACCACCGGTCGCGGTGCTGGGGATGATGCATTTGATATCGAATTTCATCGTTCAGGTTGCGTTAGGCTCTGCGGAAGGAGTCGGCAGAATATCCACCAATGCGATAAGGCCGCAAAGGCGTTCGGACTCGTCCGTCACCAATGCCTTGCTCGCGTTGCTCCGGGCCATCAGTGTCATGGCTTCGCGGATACTGCTTTCTTTCAAGATCTGAGGGAGTTCGACGTAATCGGATTCGGCTACAGGCTGATCGCTATCGAAGTCCGAACTTTGCAGGTGCAGGAAGAAGGATTCCTTGCGGATGGCCCCGAGCGGCTTTCCGTCGTCGTCGGTGACAGGTACGTAGCTTTTCGGGCGCTGCTTGAATAGCTCTATCGTCTCGCGGATGCTTTGACCTTTTCTCAGCGTGATCAAGTCTCGTTTCATCACGGATTCCACTGGTTTGTCCAGGAGCGAGTCCGGCAGGCGTCGCAGCAATTGATCGAGTTCGTTGCTCGTGAGGAAGGTGCGAGCGCTTTGTCGAAGGGCGGTGGCGAAAGAAGCGTCCGCCTGTACGATCTGTTTGAATACATTGGAGCGAATGGAGACCAGACTGGTCGGCTCAGTCGCGATCGCGTGAAACAGGAAATTCGTCCCTTCCAGCAGGGCGCGCTCGCCAAAATGCTGATTCGCTTTCACCGTGGTGACCAATCGATCGCCGTCGCGCAGCTCGATGGTGCCTCGCTTCACGATATAGAATGAAAACGCGGGATCTCCCTTGCGGAACAAGGTGTCACCGGCTTCTAGGTGCGTTTCCGAAATATCCGAACTGTAGCGAGGATTAAGCAGATTGATATCGCGGTGAAAGAACAGCTCCAAGGTCCAGTCGAACATGACCCGTATCTTGCGCTCGATGCTGGGAAGCTTCATAAGGTAGATGGTACGCCACATCCACCAAGCCAGCAGGCCGGAAAAGCGAAGCCCCTTGATTTCCGCGACAGCGGTGAGGTGGCCAATGGAGGCAAGCTCTCCGATCGCCTTGAAATCGAACGGTTTTGTCGGGGAATTCAGGATACGCGCGGCGATGTTCTTTCCCAGCAGAAGCCCCTCGCGCATGGCGAACTGAGCAGTGGGCGGGCAAACGCCGCCTTCCACGCTGGGAATGCTGGCGCAATCGCCTGCGGCCCAGATCCAGTCCACCGATGGCGCCGCGCAGTCGGGACCAACCTTCAGTCGGCCCCGCTCGACCTCCAGGCCGAGCTGCCCGTCCAGCTTGGTCATTATGGGATTTGGGGCGTTCCCCACGGTGCAAACGATATTGTTGGTATCGATTTCCTCACCATTGTCGAGGTACACCTTGTTGGCTGTCACCGCTTTGGCTCGGCGATTTAGGATGATCTCAATGCCGCGTTTGCGGAGCTTTTCAGCCGTGTAATGCCCCAGCGATTTGTGCAAGGTAGGGAGCAGGTGTTCCCTGCTGTGGATCAGGATGAAGCGGCAGTGGTCGATATCGACGTTTTTGTAGCTTTTGTGTATCGCCTGTCCGAGGTCGATCAGCTGTCCGGCTGTTTCCACTCCGGAATAGCCGCCTCCTACGATGACGAAGGTCAGCAGCCGGCGCTTTGTATCCAAATCCTGGGTAAGGTTCGCTTCTTCGAAACGGGAAATGAAATGGGCCCGTAGCCGCATGGCGTCTCCCACGTTCTGCATGAGCAAGGCGTGCTCCTGCATGCCTGGAATGCGGCTCAGGTCGATCTTCGCTCCGACGCAAAGGGCGATTTGCTCGAAATCGAGTTGGATGCGCCCTGCGAAATCGCCCGCGAACAAGTGCACCGCCTTTTTCTCGAGGTCGACCTCGGTGGCCTCGGCCTTGAAGACGGTGGCTCCCTTGCAAAGGTTGCGAATCGGGTTGACCACGTGCCGCGGCGAAAGCGTAGCCCCGGCCACTTCTGGCAGCATCGGCTGGAAGACCATATGATTCTCTTCCGCGATGAGAGCGATTTTCGCATCCGGTTTCTTTTTGCGAAGGGCTTTGGCGAGGGATTGAGCGGCATAGACGCCGGCGAACCCACCGCCGAGAATCACGACATCGAAGGTCTGCAAGGGATTACTTGGCATAGGCAGGAGCCAGAGTGCAACAGGACTGGGGCGCTGTGAAGTGAATTCCCAAAAGAAAATTCGAGCGACCGCAGCCCAGCGACGCCACCGCTGCTTGCGGTAGCTCTGGCGGTTTGCCTCGGTTTCCCTATCGACCCGGGGAGCCTAGAGGCGTTGGGAGAGAGCCGATCGCTATTTGCCTGGCGTGATGCCTTCGACCTGATTGCCGGGATCCGGAAGGGACGGAGCCTCGGGAGCTCGGTACCGTAGGGCCGCGCTTTGGGCTTGGCGGCTGTAGTCGATGGATTCGCCGAGGATGCGGGCGGCTTCCTGGTCGGCGTGGAAGCCGAGCGAGTTTTCGCTGCTGATATAGTCCAGCCGCCACATGGCTTTCCGTTGCAGCTCGAGAATCGGTTCGAGTTCCGCCTCGCTGGCTCCGGCGGCCTGAGCTTCGCGAATCGCATCCAGCATGTCCGTCATCGCGTTCGCGGCACGAGCCATGAGGGACTTGGTGCGGTTTTGAATGGTATCCACTTTTTCAACCAGCTCCGATTCCGGAACGTTGTGACAGGTCTGGCAGGCGTTGTTGACGTTTAGCATCGGCGAGCGTACCCAGTGATTGGAGACCTTGGTCGCTCCCTGGCGCTCGTAGGGCATGTGGCAGTCGGTGCAGCTGACGCCGCTGCGAGCGTGGATGCCCTGGCTCCAGAGCTCGAACTCCGGATGCTGAGCCTTGTAGATCGGGGCTCCGGTTTCGGCGTGTTTGTAGTCGAGGAAGCGCGAGCCGTCGGGAAAGGTGTGGTTTTCATAGGTCTCTTCCATCTGCTCGACCTTCAGGCCGTTCTCCCATGGGAAGAAGAGCGTTTCCTTGGACGCGCAGTAGTATTCCACGTGACATTGGGCGCAGGAGAAGCTGCGCATCTCGTGGCGGCTGGCGTCGATATTTGGGTCGTAGGGCTTGCTTCTAGGACCCTCCCGCCAACGCTCGATGCTCGGAAGGTGCGGGACTGGGTCATCGCTTTCCGCGAGGGCTGCCACGCCGAGAATGAAGCCAGGCCGAGTGACGCGCAGTTTCATGGTATCCGGGTCATGGCAGTCGACGCAGCTTACGGGGTGAGCGTTTCCGATATTGTGCGGATCCTGCTCGACGGGTTGATTCGCGGATTGCTCGAGGGCGCCGCCTGGAAAAAGCGGTATTGATTCGTGAGGCGTGCCGTCGGGAGTGTCGAGAAGCTCAGCGTGAGCGTCGGCGTAAGACATGGCGCTGGCGATCTTGAAGCCTTCGAGCACTGCGGGCCAATTGAAGTCCGCCGCGATCGCTTCGGGACTGGCATCTTTGCCCATCGCCTCCAAGCCGAGGCGGCGGTAGGTCGGTATGATCGAAGAGTGGCAGTGCAGGCAGGCGCCGCCCTGGGAGCGGTTTGTCACACGCTGGGTGACTTCCTGGTCGTAGAGCATGTAGGCGTGGCCGCGGAGTTCCCGATAGTCGATGCTGAAGGCGTAGCCCGCATAGAGGCGCTTGAGCCATGGGTATTGCTCGAGTTTGCTGGCGGAGAGGGCGCTGGAACCGCCGTGCGTGGTGTCGGTGGAGTCCACCGATCGTTTGTAGGTGTCGAACTGATACGGCCAATTGGTACCCCAAGGGACGGGGTCGGAAGTGGCTTCGTCGACTTCCACGAGGCGAACGAATGGGCGCTGGGCTTCCTGCTTATGCTCGAAGATGTTGACCAGAAGAGCCGTCGCTCCGAAAGTCACGACCATCGTCACGAGCAGAAGGCCGATGAGCAGTCCTTTGGGCTTTCCTGTGGATGGGGTTGGTGAGGATGGAGGCTGGTTTTGGGATTCGTTCATCGCGGTGGTGTGGGTTGAAATGGGCGCGTGCCGAAGGCTATTTGAAGGCGTGCCCCACATCGCTGTGGCAGCGTACGCAATTGAAGGGCTCGGATTCGCTGGTTTCCGAGAGGAAGAGGGTTTGGTGGGCGATCTCCTCGTGGCAGTGGGTGCAGGCGTTTTGCGTGACCACCCGGTTGCGCGGCTTGATGCGGATGGGCTTGTGGTAGTTGTCCAGGGTGAAGGCCAAGGAGTGGAAGAAACCGTTGTCCGCCTTGGTGACCCATTTCCCGATAGGGTGATGGGAAAGGTGACAGTCGTTGCACACCGCCACGTGATGGTGGCTGGAGTTTCCCCAGGTGTCGAAGTAGTCCTGCATGACGTGGCAGTTCGTGCAGGCCGCTGGGTCGTTGCTGAGATAGCTCGCCCCTTGACCGTAGCCGAAGGTGAACAGTCCGACGCCTCCGGCGAGTCCGAGCGCGCAGGCGAGCAAGGCATAGGCTAGCCCGACGGATGCGAAAACGTGTCCGAGACGGTTCTTTCGCGATTGACTGGTTGGGGAGTTCTCGGTCGGCACCTTGGTTGATCGCGGTGGGTTCGAGGTTTAGGCAGTGAACTAATTCAGGTAGGTCAAAAACTGCCTAGGATCAACCAAACTCGGCAGAAAATCGACCTCTCCCCCGTGAGTCTACGCGCTCAGCTGCGCTTGAGAAACGCGTGACGAAAATTCGAATACACGGGAAAAATGGATACGCCCGGCGGGATTGCCTGCTTGAGTCCGTCCTTATCGACAGCGGCGCCTAGCGCCGGTCCAGGTCTCGGTGGCCGAACGGGACTAGTTGGGTTTCCTGGGTCGTGAACTGCGAGTCGTTGACGGAGAAGATGGGTGGGGCGGCATCTCTGTCGCGATCGAAATGGCAGTGGCGAAATTCGATGCCTTTCGCATCGTCGAGCATGATGGCGGGCCGGGCGTCCTCCTTTAGCAAGGAAGAGGAAACGTCGGAAAACGTGACGTTTCTCGCGTGCCGGATGTAGAGCGCATACGCCGGCAGGAGGCCGAACATGCTAGGTTCCGGATAGGCGGCTGGGCGTTCCGGTACGTGGAACGGGTCGCGCGGACCGGTAACGCCGGGTTCGTCCGATCGGAGGAAGAAGGGATTGACCAGGCTTGGGTCTTGCTGAGCGACTTGCTCCAGCGAGAGCCCACCACGGTAGTGGATGCGAATGTTGCTGAATCTGATGTCTTCGATTTCGTGTCCGGGTTCGCCTACGATCTGAGACGCGTATCGGGAATCTGCATCGAATACGTTGACGTTGGAAATGGATACACGGCGGAGCTTTCCGATGGGAGTGCCCTCGGGGCCGCGGGCGCGGTTTCCCAGACGGAGGAAAAAGGGAGAGTTGGCGATGTGGCGCATCGTAATGTTGGATACAACCACGTCTTCGATAGTAGCGCCATCGACGGTCTCCAGGGCAAGGCCGCGACAGTGGTCGAAGAGGCAGTTGGTGATGGCGATGTTGCGAAAGTCGCCATTGGACTCGGTGCCGATCTTGATTCGTCCAGTCGGACCGTCGCCGTCCGTGGCTTTTTCGAAGCTGCGATCATAGATTCCGTCGATGAGGGAGCCGACCTGGTAGCCGCTGACCAAGCAGTCGGAAATAGTGATGTTTTCGCAGCTTCTCAGCTCGTTGAGAGCGTAGGAGGTCTTGAGGACGATCCCGTCGTCGAAAGGGGAGTTTATGGAGCAGTTCGTTATGCGAACGTTGCGGCAGCAATCGATGTCCAGCGCGTCCCGGTTGGTGTCAACCGTGATGCGGTCGATGGTGAGGTTGTCCACCCCGGTGGCAAGCAACGCGAAGTGCCCGCCGCGAAAGAGGGTGATGTCGCTCAGCGTGACGTTACGGCAGTTTTTCAAAGCGATGGCCTTGTTAGCGAAGTAGGGCTGCTCGCCGAGCTCGTAGTCGTGAAAGTCATCAATCTTGCCGTGGTTCGGTCCTTGAAACGGATTCGGCGGATCGCCGACTCGATCGATGTGGTGCGCCCCGCGCAGGGCGCGACCGTCGATGGCCCCGAAGCCGATGATGGCGATGTTCGTGAGGTTTTCTCCGTAGATGAGGCTGTTGCGAAAATAGCTGTGCCCAAAGTCCTGATACTTCTTCGATCCCGATTCGCTAGACTCTGGCAGGTCGTATCCAATCTTCCGATCAGGATCAGGATAAGCGGCAACCAAAGTGGCGCCGGCTTCCAGGTGGAGGGTCACGCCGTCGCGTAGGTGGAGGGTGTAGCTAAGGTAGGATCCCGCAGGAAAGACGACGGTGCCGCCTCCGGAAGCGTGAGCGTCATCGATCGCGCTTTGGATCGAGGCGGTGTCGTTCGTCTCGCCGTCGCCGCGAGCTCCAAAATCTAGGATCGTTTTTAGGAAGGGCATAAAGGGCCTAATTTGGCGCAAAACCTGACTACCTACCACGCCGAAAGGCGCATACAGTCAGATCGGTGGGGTGCACTGCAATTTCAGTTTTGAACGTCACTTAGAAATTAAGTAGATACACGAGTAAATGTCTCGCTTCGTGTAAGCGCAATTCCCATATAGTCGAAATTGCTTCGTGGTTATACTCCGAACAAAGGTCCCAAACCCCATCTCATGCGTTCTCCCCGATTTGCCCTGTTGGCCTTCGTCCAACTCAGTGTAGCTATTTTGTCAGCGAGCGGAGCCGAAATCTCTATCCCTGACCCCAACTTGGAAGCCGTCCTACGCGAGGCCTTGGCCAAACCAACTGGAACCCTAACGGATGCCGATCTCGCTACCCTGACCTTCCTCGACTCAAGCGGGTATTCGCTGGACGAGTCCGAGCGTATATCGGATCTGACGGGTTTAAATTACGCAGTGAATCTGGAGGAGCTGCGTTTGGACTATCATGAAATAGAGGACTTATCGCCACTTTGGACGCTGGAGAGTCTACTGGGACTATCGATGATCCACAATCGAATTGCCAGCATCGGTATCTTGGCGGCTATCCCACAGATCGAGTTGATCGACCTGAGACACAACCAGATTGAGGGAATCTCTGCATTGTGGGGATTTGACGACTTGGGGTACCTTGATCTGTCCTCCAATTTCATCGACCTCGACGACGCGTCAACCTCGAGCGTCGTCAATCACCTTCAAGGGGACGTGGCGGATCTCGATCTGTCTGACCAGCGAACGAAGTCGACTGAGATTTCTTCCCACGACACAGTATTTTCTTCCGAAGGTGGCACTGGCTCGATCGCCGTAAGCTCGAGTACGAGTTGGGCCGTCTCGGCCGATGTGGATTGGATCGAGATAGACCCCGAGATTGTGTCGGGATTCGAAGATGGGATTGTCCCATTCACTGTTTCGGCTTTGCCGGAGGGGGACACGCATCGCATTGGGAAGATCTCGGTGGAAGGGGTTTCGGTCGAAATCAGTCAAGGTGAACCTGTGACCGTTGAGGTAGCCGATAGCGTATTGGAGCAAGCAATACGTCTGGAACTCGATACGACAGTAGCGGCGCTGACGCAAACGCATCTCGCTGCCCTGACCAAGCTTAGAATAACAGCGGAGGACTTTGAGTCGCCCGACGCTCCTTTGAGCTCCCTTTCCGGCTTGGAGCATGCGACAAATTTAGAAGAGCTCGTTGTAAGCGGTTCCGATGTCTCGTCGTTGCAACCGATCTTGAATTTACCGAATCTGCAAACTTTGTATATCGATGGTGGATACTTAAGCGGACCTATCGATCTCTCCGACGCGAGCTCTCTGCGTTTCCTTACTCTAGCCGATTGCGGTCTCACCTCGCTGCCGAGTTTCTCCAGTTCGGTCGTAAACTTGTCGCTAAGTGGAAACGAAATCATCGATTTGGCCCCGCTCGCTGCTAGTACTCAACTAGAGTTCTTGAGCCTGAGTTATAATCGGATTTCCGATATTTCGCCAATTGCTGATTTGTCGGAATTGAGGAGTCTGTACTTGGATAACAATCTGATTCGAGATGTCGGTTCTCTCGAGGGGCTGGATCAGCTATCGGACCTGCAAATATACTCCAACCACCTTGTCAGCATCGAATCGTTGCTTGGCTTAACGGCTCTTTCCTCTTTGGGGCTGCATTACAACTATTTGGACCTCTCCGCTGAGAGTTTGCAAAACGAGTTTTTGCAGGAGCTTTCAGGGCGAGGAGTTTATATTGCTAACACGGTCCAATTCTCTCCAGAACCGATATTATCTGACTCGAGTTCGACTATCGGGGCAGAAGGAGGCATTGGCGAGATTGCCGTTTCTTGCAGCACCTACTGGCAAGCAACTACGGAAACGGAGTGGATCAGCGTGGTGGGAGATGCTAGTGGCTTTGGGGATGGCGTGATTGCCTATCAGTTGGAGTTCGCTCCCGATTTGATGGCTCCCCGCACTGGTGCCATAGAAGTTAACGGAGTTCGGATCGAGATCACCCAAGATGTCGAAGTGGATATTCCGGATCCTGTATTGAAGAGTTCACTACGCGCATTATTTGGTGGCCAAACCGACACCATTTGGATGACTGATTTGGCATCGCTAACATCATTATCGATCAACGGGAGTAGCAGCTCGACGGGTGAAGCTCTTTCTGATCTTAGTGGGCTCGAGTATGCTGTCAGTCTTGAGTCGATAGACGTCACCTATTCGTTGATCGAAAGTCTCGATCCCATTCGTGACTTGAGCTCGCTCCGTACGATTCGAATCGCCCATTCTGAGCTCCTAGATCCGGGCGATCTGTCTGGATTGGTCAATCTCAACAGTTTGGATCTTAGCTCGAATCGTTTGGAAGCGGTACCAATCGTGCCAGCCTCGATTCAGACGCTTAGTTTCACGAACAATCAAATAATCGATATAAGCGAAGTGGCAGGTCTGTCCGATTTGGAGAGCCTTAGTCTAAGCGGGAACCTAATTGAGGATATTTCTTCGCTGATCGGTCTGGATTCGTTGAAAACCCTGTATCTCAATGGGAATCAAGTCTACAGAACGACGGCCCTGCGGTCGCTAGTCGGATTGCAAACACTCGGCCTGGAACGCAACCATCTCGATAGCATGGTCGATTTAGAGGAGTTGAAAGACCTCTCAAACCTTTGGATCAGTCACAATTATATCGATTTCGCGGAGCCATCTGATCGGCTAGCGCTAGACGCTTTCAAGCAGCAGGGAGTCAATTTCATCAACGGAACGACGCAGAACCCCAACGTTACAAGTATTGGTCCGATTCTTACTCAGATCGGTCAAGCGGGAGGGAGTCGCACCCTCAGTGTCGCAGCGAATAGCTATTGGTCTGCTTCAACGGACGTTGATTGGATCACTGTAGTGGACGGTGAAGAACGCTTCAGCTCGGGAACGCTCACACTCGAGATAGCTGCCGCTCCGGATTTGGAGTCGAGCCGTACGGGGACCGTGAAAGTGGGTGATAACGAATTGAGTGTTGCCCAGTATTTGGATGCTCCGCCCCTTGATCCTGTAGTAGAAAAGTCGGTACGGATAGCGCTAGACAAGCCAGAAGGCCAGCTGCTTGAGCCCGATATGGAGCAGTTGTTTGTCCTGACGATCGAAGGCGATCTGGGTTCGGGTGGCGCTCAATCACCGGTATCGCTGTCGGGCCTAGAATTCGCGACGAACCTCGAAAGGCTTTCCGTAATAGAGTCAGACATCGAGGACTTAGCTCCCATTAGTCTTCTGTCCCGTTTGTCCTTCCTGCTGTTTTATAAGACGACTCTACCCGAAATGTTGGATTTCGGGTCTATGCATTCCTTGGACTACCTGGTGATAGATCACTGCGGACTCGAGCAGACACCAGTGATTCCAGACAGCCTCACAACCTTGAGTTTGCCCAACAATCAGATCGAACAGCTGGACTCGCTCGAAGGCAAAACGTCGCTGACTGAACTGTATCTCTCTTGGAATGAGATTTCCGACCTTTCATCCCTAGCCACTTTGACGAATCTGGAGAAGCTCTCTATCGACAACAATCAGGTGCGGGAAATCGATCCCATCAGCAGCTTGGAGTTCCTTGAATCCCTGTTCATTGGAGACAACCATCTTAGGTCGATAGAAGCACTGGCTGGTCTATCAGCGCTTAAGGAAGTGTATCTGACTAATAACTACATAGACTTTGAGTATGGTAGCGATGAGTATAGTCGCTTGGAAACGTTGATCGCTAGAGTGCCAACGGTTCACTTTGAAGGTCAGCTGACGCAAGTGTACAAAGTGGAACCACTTGGCTCGCTGGTGGGCCAAGCTGGAGCGATTCGGAGGCTTTCGGTTTTTTCAACGACCTTCTGGGACGTTGGATGCGACGCGGAGTGGATCGAAATTCTTGGGGCCGAGCAGCGCTTTGGGAATGACATCGTCGAGTACCGTATCGCTCCAGCAGCAGAGCTGAGCGAACGCAGAACCGCTACGATAGTGGTCGGCGAGGTAGAGGTACCCATCACGCAGTACCTAACGGTCGAGATCGAAGACAGGGCTCTTCGATATGCCATTCGTAGCGAACTGGGAATAGCTCGGGAGGAAATACTGGATGTTGATCTGGAGAGGCTCACTTATCTCTCCGTAGGCCAAGACAGTTTCCCTGATTCGACATGGAAGGTTGAGAGGCTGGACGGACTGGAGAACGCGAGCAATCTGGAACACCTAAGCTTGAGGCAACAAAGGGTGGCTAGTCTGACTCCAATCGCGAATCACAAAACTCTGAACTTTCTTCAAATCAGCGAAAACGAGGCGAAGCTCGGATCGATTGAATCGCTGGAGGAGATGGATAATCTGGAAATCCTCGGTATTTACGGAAGTGGACTTGCTGAATTGCCCACACTGCCAGCGGGGCTAAAGACGCTTGCGGCGACTCAGAATGAGATCAGCGATCTCGAGCCGCTAAGGGGGCTAGAGCATTTACGGTACGTGGAAGCGGCGAGGAATGATCTATCGAACCTGAACGCCTTGAAAGGCCTGACCTCTCTCGAATACCTTTACCTCGCCGAGAATAGAATCGATGATATTTCGGGATTAGCTGGTTTAACCAATTTGGAAGAGCTGACTATCTTCGGCAACCGAGTGAGGGATTTGCGAAGCCTTTCGGGTTTGCCGAAGTTGAAGGATCTGAATCTCTCTATGAATCACGTGCGAGATCTCGAGGGACTTGAAGAGTTGCCAAGCTTATTGAAAGCAAACCTGTCTCTTAACTTCGTCGACGCGCCCGAGGGTAGCAGGAATTCAGAAATCGTGCAGAAGCTGATAGATGAGAGCGTCGGAGTCACTATCGATACTCAGCAGCCCACCGACGCTTATCTCGACTATGAAACGTTCGATACAGGGTATTGGGAGAGCGAATACGCAATCGCCGTCTCATCGCTTACCTATTGGTCCGTGTCGGTCGATCAACCTTGGGTCGAGGTTTCGACAACCGAAGGCTTTGGGATCGGTCATTTTACCATTTCTCTCGCGGAAAATCCTTCTGATCAGAGTCGTATCGCAACGGTAGTTGTCGAGGGATCCGTTTTGGAGATTAGACAAAATGGTAGTGGTTCTGAATTGAGTCTAAGCATCTCTCACCGCGAGATTGGTTTCGAAGCGACACAATTCGAAGTCGAAGTAACCTCGGATGTGCATTGGACTGCTGGGTCTGATAGTAGCTGGCTTACGCTTCAAGGCAGAGAGGGGTTTGGCAGTTCGGCGATTCGGGTTTCCGTCGCCCCAAATTATTCAAACGCCAAGCGGACTGCAGTGGTGTCGATCGGTCCAAAGACGCTCACCGTCGTGCAGAGAGTGGATGCGGAGTATTTTCTGTTCCTAGATACATTGACCGTCGATGCGACTCAGGAGATCAACTGGCCAGCGGCGGACGCAGATGGGGATGGCGCGTCCAACATCGAGGAGTTCATTATCGGAACCGATCCTTTCGACGCGGCCTCGAAGCCCGTCCTAAAGGTAACGATGGCTGACGAGACGCTCAGTCTTCTTTCGAACGTAGGTAGGTCGGGAGTGTCGTTGACCTACGAATACAGCGAAGATATCGTGAATTGGCAGACCTTCGCGCCAGAAGCGAGTGCGGTCCAGGAAAACGGTCTCGTGAGAGCGAAGGTCACCTATCCCGAGGGAGAATCAGGCCGCTTCTATCGTGTTGGTTTCGATAGGCAGACTGTATCCGAATAGTGGATGCTTTGGGGGATTTAAGACTTCGTCAACTCAATATCCTTGCCGAACCACGCGGTTGATATTTAGCACGAGCAGAGCGGTGGCGATGATGATGCCGCTAACGATGTAGCCGAGCGTACCGTAGCGCTCTAGCGTTCCATCTGGCGATTGCGCCACGACCAGGCCTGCGATGATGGCGGCGAAACCGCCAGCCGCCTGCTGAATCGATGAGTTGACGCTCATGCATGTCCCTCGGTCTGCGGGGGCCGGCACTGCCGTCAGCAAGGTTTGAGCGGCGATCATTCGGGTGGATACGCCGATATAGAGGAAAGCGTTGAGCGCGATCACCAGCCAAAGCGGAGTGGGGCCGAGGTGAGTGAAAATGAGAATGAACACCATGGCGAGGGTTGAGCCGATGAGAAAGACCTGTAGCCTGCCGAGGCTGTCAGCTAGTCGGCCAGCGATGGGACCTGTGACTAAGGTGCAGGCTCCGGCGACCATGTACATGAGCGGGAGGCTATCGAGTTCGATTTTCAGATTCCCGACTGCGAAGGCGCTTGCGAAGGGCATCAGCATGTACCCGCCTGAGGAAAGCAGCGTCACCGTGGCGAAGCCTTGCAGATAACGGCGATTCGCCAGAGCTTTTCCGAGTTTGCGAAACGGATTTCTCATCTGCGGCTGTTCGAGGTGGGCATTGATCGGGCGCATGAAGCAGATGATCAGCACGATGACCACGAGACTGAGAGCGACAATTGCCAGGAAGGGCATGTGCCAGTCGAAATGCGTGGCGAGTAAAAGACCGATCGGCAGTCCGAAGATTTGACTGGCGGAGAACGCCATCTGCACGAAGCCGAGCACGCGACCGCGTTTCTCAAGGGGAAAGAGGTCCGTTACAATCGCGAAGCCGATGGAGCTCATCACGCCTCCGAAGAAGCCAGTTAGGGTCCGCGCGATCAGCAAGGTTTCGTAGTTTGGCGCAAGCCCGCAAAAGAGGGTGCCGACGATGAAACCTCCGTAAAAGAACAGGAGCATGCGCTTCCGGTCGAATCGATCCGCGAACCCAGCCGCTAGAAAAGCGGATATGCCCGCGGAGAAGGCGTAGGCGGAAACCACATGTCCGAATTGCTCGGTGGTGATGGAAAGCTCCTGCAGGAGGATCGCTCCAAGGGGAGAGAGCACCATGAAGTCCAGCACCACGGTGAACTGGATGATGGCGAGAAGCGCGATGGCAAACTTCTGGTAGCCGCTAAATGAAGCGTCTTTGGGGTTGTGTACTCTCTTCAAATTAACCCGGACCTAACACAGCGATGGCTCCGCGGCGAGAGCGTAGGGAGGACAAACGGGTAAATAGTGAGGACTCTGGCAGGCGCCCAAACGTGAAGTCGAATGGGGTCTAGCATAACTCACAGTGGACCACCTCCGCTTTCGATCGATTCGGTCTTATAGCAACCTTCTGATATCGGAAACTGGTTTCTGGGTCAACAACTGTATCCGTCAGATTGTGACGTAGCAGCGTTTGTTAGGTTTTATGCCTCGATAGGACGTATTCAAAAGTCAGCGATCTTGGACACGCATTGAGGTTGTGTTTAATGACTTCGAACGTCGATTTCGCTGAATAGCAATGCGTGGACGTATGTATCCATAAAACCATACGGATTGGTGTATCGCCAATTCAGCTACGCAAGGCAAATGACCTACATGTATATTCCTAATGGTAGAAAAAGAACCATTTCTGCTGGCATGATGGGTAGAATGCCCTATCGATAATGTCGCCGTTTCCCGCCTGTCTCCAATTCAACCTCCTCTTGTGCCATGAGCGATGGAACACCTGACTATCTGGTGCCGCGTATGGGTGACCTTCCTGTGTCCTCTTCGCGATTTTATCAAACTGCTTCTATCACTCGCATGCGTGTGCCGCCTTCAGCCGATGGCGGACAGCCGCTCGAACTGAGGCCGATTGAAGGATCGATTCCCGCCCCGAGACCTGGTTCCTTTTCGACGGGCCTGCCCGCAGAAGGCGTGCTACTAACGCACGAACAGAGTTGGATCATACAAGGCACGGCCCTCGGCCCGCTTTTGCACAGCGTTTGTCTTGCTCCGGGAGAAATCACGCAAATCGCAGTCAGCAACCGAACAAGGAGCGTATTGGAAAACTCGGTCGATAAAGGGCTGCAACAGGAAAACCTCGCCCAAAGCAGCGACTCCACGAGTTCGTTGCACGAGTCGGAAGACGCCAAGACCAAAGATTCGCAATCGGGAAGTTCGGTCGCTTCCAGTAGCAGCATGTCGAGCGAGGCTGGGGTTGGCGGTTTGCTTGGGGGCCTGGGCGTCTCAGCGGGTGGAGGGTCGAATCTCGCGGCGAGCAACCAAGCCAGCGTCAGTACCGGGAATCGATCCGTTGCCGATCAGTCTAGCCAGTCGTTGCACCAACGCGCTCAGGTGGAGGCGAGACTGGCCCGGGCCCGTCACACCGCGTCCATCCGTGAAGTATCGGAGTCGGATAGCTTGTCTCTCGAATCGCGGGTGGTGGCTAACTACAACCACATGCACGCCTTGACGATGCAGTACTTCGAGGTCGATCAGGTATACCGGCTTCGGACGCGTGTCACCAGCGCGGAACGGCTCATCTTTTTGCCGATCCGCCAAATCGATTTTCTCAATGAATCGGAAACCAAAGCCGCGATTCTTCGCTATGAGAAGCCCCTCATTGAGGCGACTCGCGACTTGGGCCTAGATCGCTTGGCGGCGAAGATCCAAGCGGAGGGCTGGAAATTCGAGAAGGAACAGGCGAAGGCGGCTCGGGAAAAAACGAAACGCCAGGTCCCGAGTGCACCGACTAATCTCACGGTGTCAGCCGGTGATGAAGGCGCCGTGCTTAGCGCGGAAGAGGTAATTGTCGATGTCGACCTCGAACGTGAAAAGCTGGAAGAGGCAGGAGCGGTATCCAACATACAAAGACTAGAGAACAAACTAAAGGATACGCGGGCCGATCTCACTGAGGAGCGTAAGATCAGAATCGCTGCCGAAGATCGCGTTCTTGAAGCACGGGATTCCTTGCGGGAAGCAGGCGACATCGGCTTGGCGGCGCGAGCGAGGCTTCAGCGTGAACTCTCGACTGCGAAGGCGGAGAAGATCGCGGCAGAGCAGAAGATTGAAACGATCAAGAAAAACATCGATGAACTAAGGGCAAGGCTTCAGCGCGAACGTCGTGTCGAAGCGGATACAGAAGCGGCGGAGAGCATTAGTTTCAAGGAAATGTGCGAATTGATGGACGAGCATCGCGTCGCCCTCAACCAAGGGCTTTGGCTTCGCCTGGCTCCGAGTACGACCTCGGCGTTTCTTCGTGGTCGAGTAGCCCGGGGCGAATCCTTGGGAGATACTGTCGATCCCAATCCGGTCGCCGTCTCGGGTAACTATCTGGGCTTTCGCTGGCGCTTTGCTGACGACGACGCGGCGACCACGTTTGAAAAGCAATACCTCAGCAGCGTTGAGCTCGAAGACAGCGTAGCGCTTTCTACGGGCGGCGTATTCGGCGAAGCAGTACTTGGCGAATCGAACGCTTCCGAAAAGATCGATCTCACCCGATTCTGGAACTGGAAAGACGCTCTCCCACCAATCATGCCCGCTGAGATCGGTCCGCTGGGACAGCAAAAACTGGATACGCTGCAGACGGCCTCGCCCGCCAGCGTGCCAGATTCGAAAGTCGACCCGGGCCCGATTTCGTTCCCTCAAGTCGCCTCTGGTATTCCTTCCATAACTGCGGCCTTGTCGAATCCCGATCTTTTCCGCGACATGAGCGGCAAGGAGACGACCGCCGCCCTCGCGAAATCGGCCCTCGAGCTATCTTCCGCAGGCGCCAGCGAGGCAGGGCGACTCGCCAGCGAGAACTACAAGAAATTCCTTTCCCTGCAACGAGCGGTTGCTTCATCGGTTTTGGACGCCACGAAGCAGAAGGATCTCGACCCGACCATCGCTGGTGGCGTCCTAAACTCGGAAGAATCCGCCCTCGGCGTCGCCGATAAGACAGAGGAAACGAGCGAGGACAGCGGGGGCGACGAAGAACTCGATGTCGTTTTTGAACCGGAGGAAACAACCGACAGCACTCCAGCCCCGAACCCCTCGAATCCATGAGCGCCGCACGATCAAACACTTGGCAAAACGCCGTCGACAAGCACTTCGCCCGTGCTCGCAGACAGGAGAAAGAAAGCGGCGACCGATTTGCCCCCAACGTGGATTTGCCACTGTCGCACGTGAAGGTCTACGAGACGCTGACCATTACGGAAGTCGATCCGCAGGCCGAGCAAACGGCGGAGCTGGACCAGCCTGTCGATCTCTTGCAGGTCGATCCATCCGCTCCGTTGATCGGTGGTCCGGCGGTTGGCGTCATCTTGCGCTACGAGCAAGCGTGGCGCATGAAAGGACTCTCGCTCGGGCGCTTGTTGCACTCGCTTAGCTTAGCGCCGGGAGAGGTCACTCAAGTGGCCATGGTCGATTGGGAGCGAGGCACTCGAGCTGGAACATCCGAGGATGTGGATGAGGCGGAAGACGCTTCAAAGTCCGCCAGTCGCGATCGCATGTCCCATGAAGTGACTCAAGCAGTCGAGAGTGAGGTCACTGCCGGTGGTTCGTCGACCCTCTCTTCCAATACCCAAGTGGATGGAGGCATCGGCGGCGTGCTGGGTTTTCTCGGGGGCAGCGCTTCGGCATCTGCCAATTCCGGGATCGCTACCAGCGCGAACTGGAGCACAGGCTCTCGAAACGCCAGCGCGGATTCGTTGCAGAAGATCAGAGAAAAGACCGCTCAACACGCGGCCAATACGCGATCTCGCAAGGCCACGCTGGTGCAGGAAGTTTCCGAAACTCAGACCGAGCAATTTAAGACGCGAGTGGTGGCAAACTACAATCACATGCACTCGCTCAACATGCAGTACTTCGAGGTGCTGCAAGTGTATGAGCTAGCGACCCGGCCAGTGAAAGCTGAGCGCTGTCTATTTCTGCCCATGCAGGTGATGACGTTCGATGATGAAACTGTGAGGGACTTCTCAAAGCCGCTCTCGAAGGCAGCTTTCGCCATGGGCATGCCAGTCTTGGCCGAAGCCATTCTCCATTTCGGGCTGACTCAGGAACAGAGTGAAAAACAGATCGAGTCCCACCTCACCAAAGTCAGCTTAGCGAAAAGAAGTATTCAAGCATCGACTACGAATCTTGAAAGAGCCAAGGGGAACGTGAGCCGTTTGGAAACGGAGCTTCCTCGCTCGCAGAGGACCCTTGACGATGCGAATACCAAACTTTCCGAGTTGCTCCAAGAATTGGATACGATCGAACGCAGGCAAGTGGAACTTCGATCGGAGAAGGATCAGCTCGCGAAGAGCCAAAGAGAAACGAGAAAATCCAAACAGCAGCTCGATCGGTCGATTCAGAAGGCTCTCGATGAAGTCAACCGATTCAGGATCCCGGGGATGCAAACGTTTCACTCGATCTCGGAAGTCGAGTCTTTCTTCGAAAATTCAGCGTTTAGCGGCATAGCCGGATCGATCCGTCCCACTCTGGCAAAGGTCCGTGCGGAAGAAGCGGCGATTGAAACCCAAATGGCTAAAAACAAAAGCCTAGAACTCGCCATCACGAACGCGCAAGCGGCCCTTGTGGCTCAGAGCGCTAACCTGAAGACAGCAGCGCAATCGGCCCGCCGGACGTTAACAGCGGCTGAAACGGTCCACTCAAAAGTGAAGTCTCGGCTTATCGCAGAAAAGAAGGCGGTCACCACCGCCAGAGAACAACTGGTCGCAGCCAAGGAAACGTTTGAGGAAGCCCAGAGGTTACACGCCGCAGCGATCGCCGGATCAGAAACGAAAAGCGAAGATCTCAAGTCGCGGCTAAACGCTCGAAAACTGGAATTCAATCAAGCCATTTGGGCTCAGTTCGATCCCTCGTCGGTCGAGGCAATTCTGGCGGGCCGCGGTCATCAAGGCTTCTCGCTCATCGACACGGTGAATCCGAAGCCCATGGCCATCATCGGGACCTACGTCGGATTCCGTTGGGGCTTTCCAGACGACAAAGCGGGCGTCGCCGCGGAAAAGGAATTTTCCAAACGTTACCTCGATGACTTCAGTGATGCCGCATTGGATACACATGTTCTGCCTACCGGAGGCGTCTTCGCGGAGGCGGTACTGGGTCGAGCGAATGCGGCGGAGAAACTGGACATCACCCGCTACTGGCATTGGGACAAGGATACGATTCCGATTCAGCCGACCGCCATTCGCAAGCTCACCCAGCAGCGCCATGCGGCGAGAGCCCAAGCCAATCCAGGCGCGCTCGGCGATCCGGTCGTCCGAACGGAGGCCTTGCCGACTGCTCCGCCTGGTCCTGGGCACGAGATGGCGAACGTCATCGCGGCCTCCGCGTTTCGCGATATGAGCGGATCGGGAGTGATCAAAGATCTGCTCGAAGCTGGCCAGAAAGCGGCGAAGGATGGAAGCGCCAACGCCCAGGAACTCGCCCATAAAAATATCTCGGAGTACATCGATCATATCGAGCAGCTGCTGCCCGAAGTGACCAATCTGATCGGTAGTGGAAAACTGGATCCCTCCACCATGGGAGCCCTAAACAACGCCTTGGGCGAAGGGGGAGCGATCAACCCGGAAGCTCTCCTAGGGCTGGCATCCGAAGCCGGTCTCATGGCGCTCTAAAAGAAACAAGAGGAGATATTGCCATGGCTCGACGGATTTTTAGTTTACGCGATCAGAGATACGACACCTACCAGAAGCAGATAGGATCTGTAAGCGCTTGGCTGATACGCTGCCTGGAAAAGAGCGGGCGACCCAGCGTGAGCTGGACCGCGTCCCAGCGGAATAAGACCAATGCCGCCCTGGCAAACATTCCGCAAAATCAGCAGGATCTATTCGCTGGCTGGCGAGGGCTGGGAGTTCCAACCGCGGGTCACTGGAAGCTGGAACATGGAGGTTGGGGCGAGTATTTCATGTCCATCCTAGCGGAGCCAGGGAGTCGGACCAGCTTACACGGTTCGGAAGCCAAGAAAGCCCTGAAACGCGTCGTCACCGCCTCGAGTCGCGTGCGAATCATCACTTTCAAAGTTCGCAAGAAGGGCGGAAGTACACGCCTTTTCGCCATGGCGGCAGTCGTGGAGGAAGACCAGGTCCACCTCTTCGATCCGGCGGTTGGACTCAGCACGGTCGACGTCACAGAGGCCTTCTATTGGTTTGGTCGGTATATGGATAGCAACTACGGCCCGAGCGAAGCGATCGAGCAGTGGCACACCTATCTCGTCACAGTGGTCGACTTGTTCTTCACTTGGTTCGGACCACCGCCCCAAGCGAATCAGGCCGGGCAGCATCCGGACACCATGGGGCCGGACAAAATTGCGACTTCGGGCTTCGCAGATCCGTTTCCGCCTCGCGTCAAGTTCTGTTGCGAATTGTCACACGTTCGCCACTACAAGCAGGTTTTACCGAGGACGGTCGACGTCTTCTGCCCAGATGATCTCTTACCTGGAGGACAGCTTGATTCCGGGCCGCAAATGCAGAAGCCGGATTACAACCAGCTGGACAGCTGCGTCGCCTCGATTTTATCGAAATCCACCCGAGCGGGGAGCACCGTTCGCGAACGCGTGAATGCAAAAAACATCTGGTCGCTCTACTGTATCTGGAAGTTTGGTGGGTATCACATGGACAACGGAGTTATTCCTGCCCGCGATGGAGCAGGGGAACTTCATTTTCCGGTTCCCGAAACCTTTGGCATCGCCGAGATTTCCGGACTTTCGGTCCAGGATGGGCATGCGCCGACTCCGCGCAAGGTGAGCCATTGGAAGGGCGCGTTTGGGAAATCCGGTTTTCACTGCGCGGCGATCCGCGACGAAAATGGCTTCCTAGTAAATGAGTTGCTGGCGAAAAACGGTCTCAAAGCGCTCAAGACCAAATTGCAGTTGCACGACAAGTTCGACGTCTGGCTCATGCGAGCGCCTCGTGGAGACCGAGCGGTTCGCCAGGCCCTGAAATTCTACATCTATCTTTGGTACAAGATGGATGAGGTCTTCAGCGAACACCATGCGAAGCCGGCCTTCCGTTTGGACAGCGAATTCTACAAAAACGCCAGTCGTGCCTCTATCCTCTCAGCAGTCGCCACCGGCATGACGCATCCCGAAGCGAATAGCGGGAAATGTAGCGCTCTAAAATCGTTGCCGGCCCATAGCCTCATGCCAGCCATCAATGACAACGCTCGCGGCCTTGCGGTCTACGTCGATGAGTTGAAAGTGCGAAAAATAGGGTTTCGCAGTCACGGCTAGCCGTGGCGAGTTCGATTATCAGTTTCGCTCAAACCCGGACGGTCCGGGCCTGATTTCTACTGAGGACGCCTGAAGAAGCGGGGGTTGCGCTCGATGAAGGTTCGGATTCCGCTTTCGATAAAGGAGCGTTTCCGGCGCCTCATGTACCACCAGCCTAGCAGACTGATGATCAGGGCTCCCAGGGTATCCACGATGAGATCCCACATGGTGTCGGTGAGGCCGGACGGGTCGTTGAACATCGGCTTTTGCATTTGCGTGCCGAAAACCTGGTCCATGGTGAATTCGAAGATTTCCCAGACGGCGCCGATCGCCACGGCGAAGACAAAAGCGAAGAAGGCCACGAAGCGCGGTCGCATGGTGAGTTCGATCCTCGCATTCTCGTTGAGCAAATAGACCAGAAGAAAGCCCAGGATGCCGAGCAGGAAGCCCGAGGTGGTGTGTAGAGCGATATCCCACCACCAGATACGAACATAGAATTGGCGAAGCTCGCCCAGGAAGAGAGCGGCGAAGACGAAACCAATCGCCATGAGCTGGAATTCCGGAGGGATGTAGACTTGGAAGCGTCGGCCTAGGATGATAGGAGACATGGTCGCTAACATAATGGCGATGACCAGAAAAGCGGTGAACCACTGCCCTCGAAGCAGAACGACCGCGAGCTCAAGGGTCATGATCGCTTGAATCAAGATCACCGCGTATTTGTGGATGCGAGACGCTCTGCTCTGCACCAGATCTGGCTGCTGGTTCGATACCTCTGATTCGCTCATATCCCGGAGGGTAGCGTGATCGCTTGGTGAATTCCAATCTTGGAATGCGGTTAGACGTCCGCCGCTTTTCCTGTTGAACCGAATCCTCAGCTGGGCTTTGCATAGTCAATGAATAGCAAGAAGGAGATCGTGGAGGACTGGCTGCCTCGCTACACCGGAACGGAGCTAAAGGCGTTTGGAGACTACATCCTGCTATGCAATTTCGACCAGTATCTGGAGCTCTTCGCCGAACGTTTCGGAGTGGAGATCAAAGGAGCGGGCAAGCCTATGCAGTGCGTCACCGCAGGTCGCATCAGTCTGGTAAACTTCGGTATCGGCAGCCCGTCCGCAGCTACCATCATCGACCTGCTCACCGCGGTGAAACCAAAGGCCGCCCTGTTTCTGGGAAAATGCGGCGGGCTCAAGCACGTGGCGAATGTAGGCTCGTTTGTGCTACCCATCGCGGCGATTCGCGGGGAAGGGACGAGTTCCGACTACATGCCGCCAGAGGTGCCCGCTCTTCCCGCTTTCGCCTTGCAGAAGGCGATTTCCACCACCATTCGCGACAACGGCTTCGACTACTGGACGGGCACGGTTTACACCACCAATCGACGCGTCTGGGAGCATGACGAGCGTTTCAGAGAGTATCTCAGAAAGACGCGGGCCATCGCGGTGGACATGGAAACCGCGACCATTTTCGTGGCCAGCTTCGCCAACGAAATCCCCTCGGGCGCTCTGCTGCTGGTATCGGATCAGCCCATGCTGCCGGAAGGGATAAAAACCGGCGCCAGCGACCGCACGGTAGACCAATCCTACGTGGAGAAGCACCTGGACATCGGCATCAAAGCCCTCGAGCAGCTGATCAACAAAGGCGAGACCATCAAACACCTGAAGTTCTAGGGTAGGGCACGACCGCCGGGCGTGCCGCGAAACTCTGTCCATACTGTAATTTTCTCAATCGTCCGGCGCGGCGTGCCCGGCGGTCACGCCCTACCGTTTGTAGGGCCAGTCTTCGGGGGTATTGCAGAGGCCGGCTCGTACTGGGTTATTCAATACGTAACTCCACTTTTCGTCGAGTTCGGCTTGATTGCGGATGCGGTGGTCGAAGAAGTTGGATTGCCAGTTGATACCGAGCTTCTTGGAGGTGTATTGCTTCCAATCGGATATCGTTTTGGTTATCGACTGAAACTGCGAGAAGGCAATGAAAGCATGCAAGTGGTCCGGCATGAGAAGCATTAGATCGACGTTCCACTGGAGGAGCTTCTCGCGATAGATGACCGTGTCGAAGAGCGCGTTTGCGAGTGTTGAATGCGCTAGGGTGTTGGCATACCGTTTTGCGCAATTGATTGTGATGAAGTAGACGGCGTCATCCGGCACCCATGGAGGAGGGGTATGCGGAAGACGTTTGCGTTCGGGTAACATGGTAGGGTCCGACCGCCGGGCGGACCGCGACGGTTGGTTAATTCGGATTAGATCTAAGAGTGGAGAGTTGGGAAAGATGATCGGCTTGGCGCGGCGTGCCCGGCGGTCACGCCCTACCAGGGGAACGCTTTGAGCGTTTCTTCCAGGGCGGACACGTTGGCGGCGCCGCCCATGGCGAAGTCGGGTTTGCCTCCGCCGCGGCCGTCGAGCTTGGCGGTGAGGTCGCGGATGATATCGCCTGCTTTGTGGCCCGCCTTGATGGCTTCTTGTGATGAGAATGCCACTACGCTGACCTTGCCTTTGACTTCGGCTCCCAGCACCACCACGCCTTCGCCGAGCTTGCCGATGAGGTTGGCTCCAAGCTGGCGCAAAGCATTGGGATCGCTGGCTTCCACCTTGGCGGTCACCAACTTGAGACCGTTACTTTCCTTGGCGGACAGGAGGAGCTCGTCGGCCAGGTTGCCAGCGGCTTTTTGCTGAAAGCTCTTGAACTTCTTTTCCAGTTCCGCATTGCGGGCCAGAACGGTGTCGATCTTTTTTACCAGCTCGGCGGTGGGAGCGGAAAGGAGCTTTGAAGCGGCGGCGAGGGTGGACTCGACGTCGTTGAGATGTGAATACAGGCTGTTCCCGGATATCGCCTCGATACGGCGGGTGCCGGCGGCGATGCCCGCTTCGCTCGCCACCTTGAGGAGTCCGATTTCGCCGGTGGCGCGGACGTGGGTGCCGCCGCAGAGCTCGACCGAGAAGCCGCCGATGTCGACCACGCGCACGATGTTGCCGTACTTTTCGCCGAAGAAGGCGATGACGTTTTCCGGCTTTTCATCGAACGGCGTTTCGAACCACTTGACCTTGCTGTTAGCGAGGATGCGCTGGTTGCAGAGGCGTTCGATCTCGGCCAGCTGATCGGGCTTGATGGCTTCGAAGTGGGAGAAATCGAAGCGCAGACGTTGCTCGTCGACGTAGGAACCGGCTTGGTGCACGTGGTCGCCGAGGACTTTGCGCAGGGCCCAATGAAGAATGTGGGTGGCGCTGTGGTGGCGCTCGATGCCGCGGCGGCGGGAGTGGTCTACGATGAGGTTGGCTTCGCTGCCGATGGCGAGGGCGGAAACGTCGCCCGAGACCTTGTGCAGGTGGCGGCCGTTGGGGTCCTTGATGGTGTCGAGGACGTCGAAGTGGAGTTCGTCGAAATTGATTTCGCCCGAGTCGCCAACCTGGCCGCCCATTTCAGCGTAAAAAGGAGTGTGGTTGAAAACGAGATACGCGGAGTCGTCTTCGCCTTTGACGATGTCGATGAGTTCGGCTTCGTCGGCCAGGGTTTCGAAGCCGATGAACTTGGTGGCTTCAGCAGGGGCGTCGGAGTCCGCGACGAGGATATCGGTTTTCTTCTGGGAAGCGCGAGCACGCTGGCGCTGTTTTTCCATCTCGGCTTCGAAGCCGTTGGTGTCGACGCTGATGCCCTTTTGCTTAGCCATGAGCTCGGTGAGGTCGAGCGGGAAGCCGTAGGTGTCGTAGAGGGTGAAGGCGTTGTTGCCGGAGATCTTGCCTTCGTCGCTGGCGATCTTTTCGAAGAGCTGGATGCCGCGGTCGAGGGTGCGGCCGAAGGCGTCTTCTTCGGACTTGATGATCTTCTGGATGACGTCCTTTTGCTTTTTCAGCTCGGGGAAGACGTGTCCTAGCTGAGCCACTACAACGGGGACGAGGCCGGAGAAGAATCCGTTTTCGAGGCCGAGCTTGCGTCCGTACATGACGGCGCGACGGAGGATGCGGCGCAGAACGTAGTTGCGTCCTTCATTGCCCGGGAGAATTCCGTCGGCGATAGCGCAGGAAAGGCAACGAGCGTGGTCGGCGAGCACGCGGAAGATGACGTCCTTCATTTCCAGCTCGGAGACGTTGTCGACGTCCTCAGGCATGGTGGCGGCGTACTTGTGTCCGGACAGCTCGGTGAGGTGATCGAACAGGGTGGTGAAGAGATCCGAGTTGTAGTTGGACGGTGGAGACGAGAAGTCGGTGAAGTTCTTGGTGGTAGCGAGGATGCCGGCCACGCGTTCGAAGCCCATGCCGGTGTCGATGTGCTGAGCTTTGAGGGGAACGAAGTCGCCTTCGGGCGTGGCGTTGAACTGGATGAAGACCAGATTCCAGATCTCGATGCAGTAGGGGGAGTCGGCGTTGACGAGTGAGCCTTTTGTATCGCCGGCAGGAGTGAGGTCGACGTGGAGCTCGGAGCAGGGGCCGCAGGGACCGGTGTCGCCCATCATCCAGAAGTTATCCTTCTTGTTGCCGTAGACGATGTGGACTTCAGGATCGAGGCCGGCCTTTTCGAAGATAGCTTTCCAGAAGTCGTAGGCTTCCTGGTCAAAGGAGGCGGGATCGCCTTCGCCCGGCTGATAGACGGAGGCGTAGAGGCGGTTGACAGGGAATCTCCAGACTTCGGTGATCAGTTCCCAAGCCCACTCGATGGCTTCCTTTTTGAAGTAGTCGCCGATGGACCAGTTGCCCAGCATCTCGAAGAAGGTGTGGTGGTAGGTGTCGAGGCCGACGTCTTCCAGGTCGTTGTGCTTGCCGCCGGCGCGGATGCACTTCTGGGTGTCGGCGATGCGGGGATTGGGCGTTTCACGTTCGCCCAGGAAGTAGGGCACGAACTGGTTCATGCCTGCGTTGGTGAAGAGCAGGTTCGGCGCGTCCGGCATGAGGGAAGCGGAGGGCACGATGGCGTGCTGCTTGGACTTGAAAAAGTCGAGGAAGGACTGACGTAGTTGGTCGGAGGTCATGCTAGGATGTGCCGTATTTGTTTTTTGCCCACGAATTTCACGAATCTTTTTGAGAGCCTGAATCCTTCTGATCGAAGGATTCTATCTTATGATTCGTTTCCATTCTAGTTTTTGATCGTGGCCGAAGTTTATGAGAATACCGAGACGGAGATTGGACGCTCTGAGGTAGTTTAGGATTTGGGATTCTTCGCGTTTTGTGAGCTTTTCGATGGCTTTGAGCTCGATAAGGATTTCGTGATAGGCGATGAGGTCGGCGAAGTACTCTTTGTTGAGAGTGTGTCCCTTGTAGGTGATGTGTAGTGGTGGCTGGGATACGAAAGGAATCGAATTGGAGTTGAGCTCGAACTCGTATGCTTCTTGGTAGACTTGTTCTAGAAACTCTGAACCGAGTTCGTTGTAAACCTCGAAGGCCGCGCCGACGAGCTTGTAACACTCGTCGGCAAACAGGACTTCTTGATTCGTGCTCATTCGAGCGATTCGTGGGCGAACTTTCTACAGTCTTTCGATGATGGCGGCGGCCATTTCTTTGGTGCCGATGCTGGGTTTGCCGAAGGCGATGTCGCCGGTGCGTTGGCCGTCCATGACGGCTTGCTTGACGGCCTTTTCGATCTTTTGCGCGATTTCTTCTTCGCCGAAGCTGTAGCGGAGCATGAGGGCGGCGCTGAGGATCTGGGCGCAGGGGTTGGCGATGCCTTTGCCTGCGATGTCGGGAGCGGTGCCTCCGGATGGCTCGTAGAGACCGAAGGGGAGACCGAGGCGATTCTTGCCGGTGCCGAGGGAGGCGGAGGAGAGCATGCCGAGGCTGCCGCAAACGATGCCCATTTCATCCGAAAGGATGTCGCCGAACATGTTTTCGGTCACGATGACGTCGAATTGGTTCGGATCGCGGGCGAGTTGCATGGCGGCGTTGTCCACGTACATGTGGGTGAGCTGAAGCTCCGGGGCCTTGGCCTTGATGTACTCGGTAGCGGTCTTGCGCCAGAGCACGGAAGTGGTGAGCACGTTGGCCTTGTCGACGGAGCAGATCCTGCCGGAGCGGGACTTTGCGGAGGCGATGGCCACGTCGAGGATGCGTTCGATCTCGGACTTCTTGTAGACCATCTCGTCGGTGGCTTGGATGTCGCCATCGGGGAGCTCTTCGGTGCGCTTGGGGCCGAAGTAGATGCCGCCGGTGAGCTCGCGCACGCAGACGATGTCGATGCCTTCGGGGATGCGCTCGGTTTTTAGCGGGGAGGCGTCGGTGAGTTCCTTGTAGAGGAGGCCTGGGCGGAGGTTGGCGAAGAGTGAGAAGTGTTTTCTGATGGGCAGCAGGGCGGCGCGCTCGGGCTGCTCGGCCGGAGGGAGGTTTTCCCACTTGGGGCCGCCAATGGAGCCGAAGAGGATGGCGTCGGCGTCTTCGCAGATCTTGACGGTGGAGTCGGGAAGGGCCTTGCCTTCGTTGTCGATGCCGGCTCCGCCGACGTGGGCTTCGGTGTAGTCGAGAGCGATGCCGGCGGGCTCGGTGGCGGCCTTGAGGACGTCGAGAGCGACGGTCATAACTTCCGGACCGATGTAGTCACCGGGGAGAACTGCGAATTTGAGCGTTTTCATGAAGGGGGCCATTGAGAGGGAAAACGCTGGATTTTAAAGCGAAAATTTGGCGGATGCGAAGGCGGGCCTGAGGCGGGGTTTAGCGTGACGATCCGTAGGAGCGCGAGCGGAGTTGCTTGTCGATCGCCTGAAGCAGTTGGTCGGGGGTGAAGGGCTTGCACAGATGGGCGTCGGCTCCGGCGGCGAGCGAACGATTGATCTCCTCCTTCATCGCGTAGGCGGATTGCACGATGATCGGCAGATTGGGGAATCGTTCCCGAGCGAGCCGAGCGGCTTCGTATCCGTTCATCACCGGCATTTTCAAGTCGAGCACCAGGACGTCCACCGAATGGCGAGCGAGCAGGTCCAGGGTTTCCTGGCCGTCGGAGGCCCGGAGCAGCTTGATGCCGGTGGGAGCCAGCACGTGGCTGATGTACTCGAAGTTCGGGGTTTCGTCCTCCGCGATCAGCGCGGTGTAGCCCTCCAGATCGGGAGCCTTGTCGAATGGGTTGTCCGTCTCCGAGGTAGGTTGGGAAACGCCTTGCTCGGCGGGCGACCAATCGCAGGGAAGCTTGATGGTGAAGGTCGTGCCTTGCCCGATCTTGGAGCTAGCCGAAATGCGGCCTCCCATGAGCTCGGTCAGCTTCTGCGATATGGTGAGGCCTAGACCGGTGCCGCGGTAGAGCTTCTGGCGATCGTTTTCCACCTTGTGAAACCGCTTGAAGATATCGGCCAGCTGATTCTCGGGGATGCCGATCCCGGTGTCGCGTACCTCGAAGACCACTTGTGTCCGATTCGCTTCCTCGCAAGGTTCGAAGCGACAGCTAAGCGTGATGGAGCCGTCCTCGGTGAACTTGATGGCGTTGGTGAGCAGGTTGGAGAGGATTTGGCGAAGGCGCAGGGGATCGAGCATCACGCTGAAATTCGACCGGCTCGGGGCGTTGCGATCGTCGTATTCGAGGCTGAGCTGACTGTTGCTCTTGGTTTTGGCTGATGATCGGAAGAGCGAGTAGAGCTGATCGCACAGCTCTCGCAAATCGATGGGTTGGAGGTCGATTTCCGCCTCTCCTGCTTCGATGGTCGAAAGATCGAGAATGTCGTCGATCAGAGCGAGCAGGGTCTCGCTGCTCTGGTTCACGATCGCGATGAGGCGTTTCCTCTCTTCGGCGGGGAGCGACTCATTGTCGAAAAAGTGTAGAAAGCCCACGATGGCGTTCATCGGGGTGCGGATTTCGTGGGACATGTTGGCCAGAAACGCCGATTTGAGCCGGTCGCTGCGCTCGGCGGCGCTTTTGGCCACCTCCAGCTCCCGAGTGCGTTCGCGCACCGTGTCCTCCAGATGGTTCTGGTAGGCGAGGATCTGGTTGTACGCGGTTTCCAGTTTCTTGTTGGCCTTGTCCAATTCCCGAGTGCGCTCGGCTACTGCGATCTCCAGCTCGCGCCGGCTTCGCTTGATCTTCGAGATGCGCAGGTAGATCAGCAGGGTCGGGATAGCGACGAGAGATATCAGAGCGAGAGCGAGAAACCATCCCGTCTGCCAGAAGGGCGGCAGCACGCTTATGCTAAGCTGGGCTCCTTCCTGATTCCAGTACCCATCGGAATTGGAGGCGCGAACATGGAAGGTGTAGTCTCCCGGGAAAAGGTTGGTATAGGTGACGGAGCGGGCTTCCACCGGTGGGCTCCAATTTTGCTCGAAGCCTTCGAGACGGTAGCTGTAGCGGTTTTTGGAGGAGCGGTGGTAGCTGAGTCCGGCGAATTCGAAGGTGAGCGACTTTTGGTTGTGCCTGAGTCGAACTCGGTCGCTGTGGAGAACGCTTCGACGCAGGACGCCCGGACGGCTCGAATTCGGATCGATGGGCAAAGGCTGATTGAAGACCTGCAGACCGGTGATCGTCACTTTCGGTGGCGTAGTGTCTTCCACGATGCGGCTCGGATCGAAATGCACGATGCCCTGAAGCGTGCCAAAAAACAGCTCGCCATCGGGAGCCCGCTGAACGGAGCCGGTGAAAAACTCGTGCGACGCCAGACCGTCGGATTGGTCGAAGCTCGCCATTTCGCCGGAGTCTGGATCGAAGCGAGCCAAGCCTTGCCAGGTGCCCACCCAGAGCTGGCCGGAGTCGTCCTCCACGATGGATTCCACGCTGCGATTGGGAAGCCCGGCGGAGGTGCCGAAGACCTGGAAGCCATCCGTTTCCGGAAGGTAGCGGTTGAGCCCGTTTTCGGTACCGATCCAGACGCGGCCCCGACTGTCGATGGCGATGTCCTTGACCACGGCGTTCGAGAGGCTGTCGTTTCGACCATCGTCCGGTCGGTAGTTGCGAAAGACTTGCTTCTGCGTGTCGTACCGGGAAAGCCCGACCTGGGCGCCGATCCAGAGAAACTTCGTTTTAGGATCGTAGGCGATGGCGTTCGCCCAATCGCTGATCAGGGTGGTTTCAGGCCGGTAGGGATCCGATTTGAGATGCTGGAACGTCCCGGTGGCGATGTCCAGGTAGTCGATGCCGCCCCCGTGGGTGTTGATCCAAAGGTTCCCCTTTTCGTCCTCGGCGAAGTCGCGAATATCCTGGCTGGCGATGGAGTCGGGATTCTGCGGATCGGTAAGGTAGCGCTGGAAGCGGTCGCTTTCCGGCAGATAGCGAAAGAGACCGCCGCGAAAGGTTCCGACCCAGATCCAACCGCGCGAGTCCTCGAACAGCTTCAGGACGGGCTGGTCCGTGAAGGCGTCGGGATCCGACTCATCGCTCTGGTAGCGGCGAAAGGCAGCGCCGTCCTCTGGAAATACCTCCAGCCCGGATCGGGCGTCGCCGACCCAGAGCCTCCCTTGCCGGTCCTTCAGCGCGGCGCTGACCGGGGCGAAGGGCTTGGCCTGCGGGTTGCGCAGGTGGTGGGCGAAGTGCTGGAAGGGCTTCCTCGGGGCCGAATAGCGGGCGCCGTCGAACTGGCTGCCGATCCAGTAGGTGCCTTGAGGATCCTGGTAGAAGCGAGTAAGCCCGGCGTACGGGATGTCTCCGTTTCCCGAGTCCGAGCCGATGCGATGAATCAGCTGGCCTGCGTCGGAGTAGACGAGAACGCTCCCGCCGGTGACAGCGACCATCTTCCCATCGGCCAACTGGTCGATATCGGCTACGTAGTTGTCCCCCGTCAAAAAGGAGGTCATCTGCCTCAAGACGCCGTCGACGCTGTCCAGAATCGCCACTCCATGGCCGCTCGTCCCGACCCAGACACGGCGATCGTCGAGATAGTGGATGGCGTTTATGAAATCGTTTGTCAGGCCAGCTTTCTTGCCGAGCTCGTTTCGGAATCGCACCACCTCGTTCTTCTTTGGATCGAAGCGGATGATGCCCAAGTGATCGCCGACCCAGATTCGGTCCTTGGGGTCCAGATCGATCGATTTTATATAGCCGAACGGGGTGAGGTTGAGCTGAACGAACGTGTCCGCAGACGGATCGTAGCGGAAGAGGTAGCCGGACTCGGTAGGGGCGATCAGTCGGCCTTCGCTGTCCACTACGAACGCGTTCACCCGATTGCTCTTGGTTTTGTCAGGCCAGGCCTCGCCTTTGAGGTAGTTGCGAAACGACTCCGTTTCCGGCAGGTAGCGGCTGACGCCGTCGCTGGTGCCTATCCACATGCTGCCTTGGAGGTCGAAGGCTAGGGCGTGCGCTGAATCGTTCGCCAGGCTGTTCGGACGCGCGGGGTCGTTGCGGAACTCCTTGGCTCGAAAGCCGTCGTAGCGGTAGAGGCCTTGCTTGGTCGCGAACCACATGAAACCGAGCTCGTCCATGAGGATGTCCTGGATGTAGCTGAAGGCCACGCGGCCTTCGGAGCGCGAGCGCGAAAAGCGCAATTCGTCAAATTCGTCCGGGACGCCCGATTGCTCCGCGGGATGGGCTCCTAGATCGGTAGGAGGTGACTGCTGGGCGACCAAACTGCTGAGGGCCAGGGACGCGATCGCGATAGCTAACATTTTCTTGAGTGGGATTTAAGGGAATGCGCCGTAGCGGGAGGGAGGGCGGTAGCTTAGTATTGGCTGCATGCCGCGGATTTGTCAAAAACGCCGAAGCGTTTGCCTGACATTCTTGCCGCAGCCTTGGGACCTCGCCTGAAAGTGGCCCTTGGCCGGGCTTAAGGCTGGACCAAGCGGTCATGCTAGCTGTTGTAGTCAAGCCCATGAACTACAAGCTTAGGGCCTACCCGACCGGACACATCCAGACCAACGCTTTTCTGCTCTCCGATCCCTCCCGAGGGGAAGCGGTCCTGATCGACGCTCCCCATTTCGCGTGGGACGAGATTCAGACCGCGCTCAAGGAGGACGGCTGCGAGCTGAAGGCCCTGCTGCTGACCCATGGCCACTACGACCACATCGGAGACGCTGCCAAGATCGCGGAAAAAGGCGTCCCGCTCTACGGCCATCAAGCGGATCGCAAGATGTTCGAAACGCCCGAGATGATGCGTCCCTACGCCTATCCGGAGTCGATCGAGCTGGTCGGTTTTCAGATCGATCACTGGGTCAAGCAGGGAGACGTCCTGCAGATTCTAGGGCTCGATTGCGAGGTCAGGCACGTGCCTGGACATTGCCCGGGCAACGTCTTGTTCTATTTCGAATCGCTCGAACTGGCTTTCGTGGGAGACGCCTTGTTCGCTGGCAGCATAGGGCGTACGGACTTGCCGGGAGGGGATTTCAATGAGCTGGAACGCTCCATCCGAGAGCGTATCTATACCTTGCCAGAGGAGGTTACGGTGCTTCCAGGGCATGGGCCGAGCACCACGGTTGGCGAAGAAAAGAAGTACAACCCCTACGTCTCGGCGCAATAGGGCATTGCGTGATCGGCCAATATGCGTTCTATGTGAACGCGTTAGCCAAGATTCCTCAGCATGACCCAGTCGGAAAAAGAGACTTTTATGCGCGCCGCCTTGGCGGAGGCGCGACTAGGATGGGGCCGAACTCATCCGCAGGCGATGATCGGAACCGTCCTCGTGGAGGAGGGCAAGATCGTCGCCCGAGCTGCCGTGGAGCACCCGAGCTCCAGCGGTTTGGAAGGGCGACTGCTGGAAACCCTGGGCAGAAAACCCAAGCCTGACGCGGCCTTGTTTCTGACATTGGAGCCGGGTCCGTCCACCAACCGCTTGGAGTCCGGCGTGAAAACCATCATCGACGCCGGCATTCGCTACGTGGTCATCGGAGCCAGCGATCCAGTGCCGGACCACGCCAACAAAGGGGCCGACGCCCTGAAGGAGGGCGGCGTCAAGGTCGAGCGCCGCGTGCTCATCGACGAGTGCGAGGACCTGAACTTGATTTTCAATCACTGGGTGCGCGAGCGCATGCCCATCTTTGCCGCCAAGTCCGCCACCACCATCGACGGCAAGATCGCCTGCCGAAGCGGCGAATCGAAGTGGATCACTGGCGAGGAGGCTCGCCAAAACGTGATGCTGTGGCGCCGACTGTTTCCCTCCATCGCAGTGGGAGCGGGCACCTTGGTCGAGGATGACCCTCGCCTGACTAGTCGCATCGACGGCCAGGAGGAGTGGTGCGGCATGCGCTTCGTCTTCGACGGTCTCCTGCGCACCGCCATGGAACGCTACCTGCCGAGCATCTACACGGACGATTATCGAGACAATACCATCGTGGTCACCACCGACGCGGCCGGAACCGGCTATATCCGAAGATTGGAGACGGAGGGCGTGACGGTCTGGGTGCTGCCTGCCGAGAACATGCGCGTTCCGTTTTCCGTATTCAGAAAACGGTGTTTCGATGTCGGCATCACAGGCGTCTATTTCGAAGGAGGCAGCCGCTTGGTGAGCGAGCTGCTGCACATGCGAGAGCTCGACTACCATTTCAACTACCGGGCTCCCATCCTCCTAGGCGACGACAAGGCGAAGTCCGTCTATCGCGGCATCCGCGTGGAAAAGCTCTCCCAAGCCATCCGCCTCGACAAGGTGCGTCACGAGGTTTTCGGAAACGACCAACTGATGCGCGGCTTCGTCTCGTATCCAGCTCGCTTAGACGTCGATGAAACTGTATTTGGCCACGGGTAACCTTCACAAGATCGAGGAGCTGCAAGCTATGCTGGCCGCGGCGAACCTGGCTGTGGAGGTCCATACGCCGGCCGCGGTCGGGGGCATGCCGAATGTGGTGGAAGATCAGGATTCCTTCTCAGGCAACGCCCTTAAGAAGGCCCGCGCTCTGGCGGCCATGCTGCCCGCGGAGGATTGGGCGCTCGCCGATGACAGCGGGTTGGCGGTCGAGATCCTCAACGGGGCTCCCGGCGTCTACTCCGCTCGCTACGCAGGCGAAGGCGCCAGCGACCGCGACAACCTGGAGAAACTGCTGGAAATGCTCAAGGACGTCGAGGACGCCGATCGATCCGCAAGCTTTCGCTGCCACCTGGCTTTGGTCTCGCCCAGCGGCGAGGAGCAAGTGTTCGAAGGAGCGTGCCATGGCAGGATCATTAGCGCCCCGGCAGGCGAAGGCGGTTTCGGCTACGATCCCATTTTCGTACCCGACGGTTTCGACAAGACCTTCGCAGAAATCAGCTCCGCCGAAAAGCAGGCCCTCAGCCATCGTGGCAAGGCCATGCGCCAGCTCGTCGACTGGATCCGCTCGCGAGCTGGCTAGGGAGTTTTTCCGCTTTGTATCCACTTGATGAGGACGTATCCCTAGCGATCTGGGGTGGAATTTGTGAAGCGTTTTTGAAAGATAGGTAGTGCGCCTCCTTGGCGTCAGTAGAGGATTGATTTAGCCGTAGGTAGCATAAGCGTTCGCCCTTGGTCGTGCGGCGTTTCGCGTTTCCTAATCCAACTATGGCAGCCATGAATCTAACGATAAAAACGAAATTGATAGGCGGTTTTCTTCTCGTCGCCATCCTGGGACTGGTGATCGGTCTCGTCGGTCTGACCGGCCTGAAACGGTCTGAATCCACTCTCGCCCAAATCCGCGAGCAGGTCGTGGAGCGTGGGGCTTTTCTTGTGAAAGCCACAGACCTCGCTCGGTCCGCTCAGGTGAATTTTAAGATACAGGTTCAGGAGTGGAAAAACACTTTGCTGCGGGGCCAGGACAAAGCCCAGTTCGACAAGTATTGGGGCCGCTTTGGCGAAAGAGCGGAGCAGGTGCAGGAGAATCTCGCCGAGCTTTCGAAGCTGCTGGGAACGTACGGCGTGCCGAACGATAGGGTCGAGCAGGCGAAGCGTTCCCTGGCCGAACTCAACACCGCCTACGCCGACGCCATTTCCAAATACGCTCAAAACGATCCGGAGGCCCATTTGAAGGTCGACCGAATGGTGAAGGGCATCGACCGCGCCCCTACTGCCGATATCGACTCCATCGTCGCTATGGTGCAGGACTTCGAAGCCGCGAACGCGGAGGAGCAGGAGGCCGCCTATCACGCATCCGTAGAGAAGCTGACTTGGTTCACCAGCGCCGTCATGCTGGCTGGAGTCGCCGTCGCGGTAGGACTCGGCTTGTTCTTGGGCGGCTCGGTGAGCAGACAGATTTCCAGGATCGCCAAGGACTTGCGAGGTGGCTCCGAGGTGGTCGACACGGCCTCACGCGAAGTTTCGAACTACGGGCAGTCGCTTGCGGACTCCGCAAACCGCGAAGCAGCATCCATCCAGCAGGCCAGCGCCTCGCTGGAAGTCCTCGCGGAAAACACCCGCGAAAACGCCCAGGCGGCGACCTCGGCCACCGAGATTGCTAACCAGACCCGACAAGCCGTCAACGAAGGCAAGACGCAGATGAAGGAGATGGAACAGGCCATGAACGCCATTCGCGATTCCAGCGATGGCATTTCAAACATCCTGAAATCCATCGACGAGATCGCTTTCCAGACCAACATCCTCGCTCTAAACGCTGCGGTGGAAGCGGCCAGGGCCGGCGAGGCGGGCGCTGGTTTCGCCGTAGTGGCGGACGAGGTCCGCAATCTGGCTCAACGAAGCGCCAAGGCCGCTCAGGAGACCTCCACCCGCATCGAAGACTCCATCAACCGCAGCCGAGTCGGCGTGGAAATCAGCAGTCGCGTTTCCACCTCCTTGGACGAGATCCTGCAGAAAGCCAGCGAGCTCGACGACCTGGTGGCAAGCATCGCCCAGTCCGTAGAGCGCAGCAGCGAAGGCGTTGGCCAAGTCAATGCCGCCATTCGCGAGATCGAAAGCGGATACCAAGCCAATGCCGCCATCACTCAGGAGAGCGCTGCCGCCGCGCAGGAGCTGTCGCAGCAGGCGGAAGCCCTGAACCGATCAGTCAGCGAACTCACTGAAATGGTCGGAGGATCCAACGACAGGCTCGACCGCAAAACCAGTCGCTATCAAGCGACGCCTTCGCTGGGCCTCGCATCCAAGAGCAAGGCTTCGAAGCAGACGGACAAATTTACAGAGCGCTACGATACGGTCGAAGAGGATGTTAGCCTTTGGAACTAGAAAGGCGGACAGTTGCGAATAATTCGCGAAAACCGATGCCTCGACTGGAATTTCCTGAAATCTGATTAAACTGTAACGTATTAGACGCGATAAGTGTTTATGACCAAACGAAAAGTCAGGATAACACCTGAGAGTAGTTTGAGACTCAGTTAGACTTTCAATTTGCGAATTTGGACTGCGCGGAAACGCGCTAAGGTTCAGGATCAAGGCAACAATAAAGGGATAGCTGGCTTGGAGGGGGGCCTCCGAGCCAGCACTTTTTTTGTCCGGAGGTAGCGGTGTCGGGGAGTGAGCTGTGGCGCCGGCTAGAGGTCGGGCTCGAGATGCAGACGCAAAGAAGCCCACCCCGTCGCCAGGGTGGACTTTATGCAATTTCTTATCTCAGAGACGCTTAGAAGCTCTTGCTGAAGGAAACGCCTGCCCAGGCATTGTCGTCCTTGCCACCTTCGCCGAAGCGTCCGTCGTTGCCGCCTACGCGGGCGCCGATGGATGCGGTGGTGGTTTCATTGAACGAGTACACGAGGTCTGCAGTCGCGTTGTAGTAGTAGAACTCAGCGCCTTCGTCGAGGTCGGAATCAACCCAACCAGCAGCAGCTCCAAGCTCCAGAGCGGTCTTTTCAGCCACGTCGTAGGACTTGGATACGGAGCCTTCGAGTGTGAGGGCTTCGAGATCGAAGTCGTAGTAGACGTAGAAGCTAGGAGCCAAAGGCGCGTCCAAGCTCAGTCCGGTGTAGATTTCGAAGGTTTCGTCGTCCGCGTCCGGATAGTGGTACAGAGTCGCTCCGAAGTCAGCGGTCAAGGTGTCGTTGATAGCGTAGCCGTAACCTGCGTAGAAGTCGTACTCGCTGGCACCCTTGTCCTCGTCCTCGAGGGACTCGTTCATCCAAACGCCGAAGTAACCGTCGCCGTAAGCGCCTTCGATGCTTGCTTGGAAGCTTTCGCTGGCGATTTCGACACCACGGAACACGTACTCGGACTCGACTCCTGCAGAAGCGGTCCAAGTGAGCTCTTGAGCGTTTACGTTAACAGCTGCGAGCGAAACGCCTGCAGCGGATAGCGCTGTGATCAGTTTAGTTTTCATTTTCTAGTTTGTAGTTTGATAAGTTAGACTGGGTTGTTAAAGCCCGAGTCTTAGTTTCGAACCCCAGGGATAAGTTCCCTAGCGATGCGAAATTGAAGCTGGGAAAATGCCTTCCCATGGGCGCTTTGAAAGGAAAAAATGAAACGTATTCAGATTTTCCATAAGACGCGCCCCATTCCAGGCTGCCTGAGCACCGCCTTCCCGGCGTCCCAATTGGGGTCTTACCTAGGCTCAGGAGGCGTCCTTGCGCTTCAGCCAGGCTTCCAGCGACCAGTCGCCGAGCTGGTAGTGGGGCAGCATGAGGCACACCCCGAGCAGACAAAGGTTCTTTACGAAATTGCTGCGCTGCAGCGTATCCCAGATCCACTTGTTTTCCGGGTTCAAAGGGGAGGCTTCGGGACTCGCCATGGCTGGCGCGTGCACCAGGATGGATACGAACACCAGAAAGCTTCCCAAAAGAAACGCGGCCCATTTCAAGCGGTAGCCGAGCGCGATCATTGCCCCGCCTGCGAAAAGAACCAGTCCGGTAAATATGGATACAAGACGCGGCGCGGGAATCCACTGCGGCATCAGCTTCTGTATCAGCTCGTCGGAAAACAGGTGCTCGGCTCCCAGACCGAGAAAGATCAGGCAAAACAGCAAGCGGAAGCAGAGGTCCGAAACGTTCTTGGAAATCTGGATGCTCATTTTCCTGGACCCCATCGTTTCACTCCCGGCAAAGAGCAATAGAGCAGCTTGTGATAGAGAAACCGTGGTAGAATCCGTCGGAGGTAGTAGAAGAGGAAAGCGTCGATGGTGCCTGCCGCTCTTAGTGGCGGCCGCTTCTTCTGCGAGATTCGAAATATCCGCTGAGCGACGTCTTCCGAGGTCGCGAGGGCCCGTTTCATGATCGTCTCCACAAAGCGGGTCATGTTGCGGTAGTGCTGCTCGTATTCGGGCGATGCGAGCCCTTGCTCGCGCTTCTTCGAATAGAGCACCTTGGTGAAGGCCAGAGAGTTGATAAATCCCGGACGCACCAGCGTGACCTTGATCTTCCAGGGCTTCAGCTCGTACCAAAGCGACTCGCTGGCGCCCTCCAGAGCGAATTTCGAAGCGGAGTAGGACGCCATGGTGGGCATGGCCATCATGCCGCCGACCGAGGAAACGTTGATGATATGGCCGCTACGCCGCTGGCGCATGGAAGGCAGGCAACAGCGGATCAAGTGCATCGGGCCGAGATAGTTGACCTGCATCTGGCGCTGCTCGTCATCGATCGTCATGTCCTCCACGGTGGATCGATAGGAAATGCCCGCATTGTTGATCAGTAGATCGATCGGCCCGATAGAGTCATGTATCTCATCCACCAGGGTAGAAGCGCTTTTGTAGTCGGCGATATCCAAGGCCCGCACCGAGATGCGCTCGCTCCGGGTCGCAGGATCGTCGATCAGAGCCTTGTAGGAGCTCGGCAAGGCAGTTGCCACGACATGATAGCCCGGGCGGTCGAACAGCCGCATAAGCTCGTAGCCAATGCCCGAACTGCAGCCGGTGATCAGAGTAACCTTGGTGCGCTCCTTCATCCTCGCAAACACCGTAAAGCTTTGTCGCGAAACGTAAAGTGTTGGTGCCAATTTATTTGTTAGGCGGTTTCAAAGCGAAATGGAAAACTCTCAGCGCAAGGCCGGGCAGCTCGCGAACGCCTAAGGCGCCGTCGGCGCCCTGTCCTGTAGGTCCATGTATCAGAATTTAGGATACGAAAAACGTCGCTCAGGGAAGTGACGCGCGAACGGCGAAAACGTTCAAAAAAAATCGCTATCAAATAGCGCATAATGGTTGGTCGGTAGTCTTCGCTACGGGGTCTAGTAAAAGGGGTGTTAGAACCCTGTAACTTATCTATCAAACCGGGCTCCTTCCATTGATCATCGCAGAGAATGGACGATGTTGTACCGCCAGAGGACATCCAACATATGACATCGAAAAAAGCCATTGCCCAGTTATCGTTTCTTCTCGTCAGCGTCTTTGCTTCGAACGTCGTCCAAGCTCAAAGTTCGTTGCACTGTCTGATGGAAGGAAGCTGGCTGCCAGTGGCGGAGGTGAAGGGTCGCGAGCCGTATTGTTTCACCGGCGACAGTCTGGTGCGGGCCGATCAGGCCGAGGTGGCGATGCTGCCCGAGAAGAGCTTCGAGCAAGGCTACATCGAAGTGGAAGTCATCTCGAACAAGCGGGGCGGAATCCAGAACCGGGAAGCGGGCGTGCAGTTCGTGTCGTCGAACGGATGGTATGAACTGATCGCTCGACTGAAGCCCGATCGGGATCTCGACGATTGCTATCTAGTCTTGCGTTTCGACTCCTTCGGGGACGTTCGCTACTACGTGCAGGGCCTTGGAGATCTCAAGGAAGGGAAGGCGAAGCGCATCAATGTTTTCACGAAGGTCCAATACGAAATGCCGCAGCAGCTGCATCTCTACAGCGGGATGCTCGAAGTGCGCAGCTCCCTGGTGCCAAACGAATACTGCTACTCGGGCGGCGAACTGCTTTTCGCGTCCAAATAGCTGGCTGTGCGAAGGCGAAAAACGTCACGCCGATGTCAGTAGCTGTTTTCGTCCAGCTTCACCTTACCTCTGAAGATCCAGTATATGGATACGGTGTAGGCGATGACGATCGGCATGCCCAGCAGGGCGATGTTGGCCATGATCTTCAATGTTCCCTGCGAGCTGGAGGCGTTGTAGATGGTTAAGCTGTTTTCGGGGTTCGGCAAGGAGTGGATCATGTTTGGATACATGCCGATGCCAAACAGTCCCATCATGAGGATCATCGCGGCGCAGGATGAGATGAAGGCCCGGTTGTCACGGTTGCGATTGATTTCGCGAGGGATGTTCGCGATCGCCAGTATGGCCATGACCACTACGACGAAGAAAATCGGATTGTTGCGGATCGCTTCAGTCATCACCGGCACGTAGAGCAAGGTGGCGATGGTGAAGATCGCGTAGCCGATGATGAAGGCGATGATGGCCGGGTTGATGCGCGAACGCACGTAGCGCTGGTAGTCGCCATCGGTTTTCATCGCGAGGTAGATGCTGCCGTGCATGGCGAAAAGGGCCACGGTGGTAAGTCCGAGGAGAATGGCGTACGGATGCAGCATACCGAGGAAGCTCCCTGCGAACTCGCCTTGTTCATCGATCGGTACGCCCCAGGCGATGTTGCCCATGGCCACGCCGATGATAAAGCTGGAAAGCAGGCTGCCCATGGAAAAGCCCCAATCCCAGAGGCGCCGCCAGGTCTTGTTTTCCACTTTGCTGCGGAAGTCGATGGCTACGGCCCGAAAGATCAGACCGAACAGCAGCAGCATGAACGCGATGTAGAAGCCGGAAAAGGCGGTCGCGTAAACGTCGGGGAAGGCCGCGAAAAGCGCTCCGCCTCCCGTCACCAGCCAGACTTCGTTTCCGTCCCAAACCGGACCGATGGCATTGAGGTTGATGCGGCGTTCCTGGTCGTTTCGGGCGAGCAGGTGCAGGATGCCGACCCCGAGGTCGAACCCGTCCAGAATCGCGTATCCAGAAAACAGAACACCTACTAGAACAAACCAAAGCGTATTGAGATCCATGGCGCCTCTTATCGGTTGGAGGTTAGGATGCGGCGCTTGGAGCCGCCTTCGATGGTTACCTTGTCGTCCGGTCCGTGCTTGATCTTCATGTTCAGCAGAAAGACGAAAAGGGCGAATAAAAGAGCGTAGATGAGCGAGAATCCGATCAAAGAAAAGAGGACTTGGTTTGCCTCCACCGTTTTCGAGAGCCCGTCCGACGTGCGGAGGTGTCCGTAGACGATCCAGGGCTGGCGGCCGAGTTCGGCGGTGAACCAGCCCGCTTGGTTGGCGATCTGCGGACCGAGAGGAGCGACCACCAACAGCTTGAGCAGCCATGGGGTCGATTCCAGCGAGCCGCGCCACCATTTGAAGCAGGCGATGCCGGCGAGCGCGATCAAGGCGAATCCGATAGCGATCATGAGATGATAGCATTGGAAGACCCAGTTGGCCTTTGGTCGATCCTCCGGCTCCCAATTGGTGAGACCGGGCAGCTCCTGGCGAGTGTCGCCCGATAGCAGAAGGCCCACGCCTCCGGGAATCGATAGGCCGGTTGTCTTCTCGTTTTCCTCGTCCACCCAGCCGAAAAGATAAAGGTCGGCCGGGCCTTGGTCCCAATGCCCTTCCATGGCGGCGAGCTTGGCGGGCTGATGCTCGGCGACCACTTCCGCGCTGCTGTGTCCAGATATGAGCTGCAAGATGCTAGCCACCGCGGCCACGCTGAGCCCGATGCGCAAGCCCATGGGACTGGTGTTGGGATGACGTTTCTTGAGAATGTAGTAGGCGCTGACGCTGACCAGCAGCCAGGCCCCGGCCTGCCAGCAGCCGATGATGGTGTGGGACAGTCGGTCCATCGAAGACGGATTGAAGACCATGGCCCAGAAGTCCGTAATTTCCGCTCGCGCGTCTATGCCTTCGCCCACGATCTGGTAGCCCGCTGGCGTTTGCTGCCAAGAGTTCGCCACCACGATCCAGACGGCGCTGAAGTGGGCGCCGAAACAGACCATCAAGGTGGAGAAGTAGTGCAGCTTCGGTCCGACCTTGTCCCAGCCGAAAAGCAGGATGGCGAGAAAGCCGGATTCGAGAAAGAAGGCGAAAACCCCTTCAGCCGCCAGAGCGCTTCCAAACACGTCGCCCACGTAGCGCGAGTAGGTGGCCCAGTTGGTGCCGAACTCGAACTCCATCACGATGCCGGTCGCCACCCCGATGGCGAAGGTGAGGGCGAAGATGCGGGTCCAAAACTTCGCCATGCGGCGGTAGATCTCGTTGCGCGTCTTCAGATAGATGGTCTCGATAATGACGAGACACACGCCGAGTCCGATGCTGAGCGGCGGATAGATGTAGTGAAACGCGATCGTAAACGCGAATTGGATACGTGAGAGTATTTCGACGTCCATTTGGTGTAAAAAGGAGCGTTGTCAGTTCAATCGAAGGAGCTCTGCAGGATTTCCCCTTTGAGCAGCAATTCAACCATTGAGCCGGAAACGCGCAGACTATTAAGACGCGGAATGACGTTGATTAGCAAATGGCGCGGATAGCAGTTTTCGATCCGATTGTCTGGCTCCGTCCGCAAAAAGGCCGCCATCGCGCGTGCGAGAGCGGCCTTGTCGTGTGATAAGTCGGCGCAGGAGCGGCCAGGCTGTTGGGTGGCCTAGGCGCTCGAGCGGTTTCGCCGATCAGGCATTCGCTTGTTGGCTCTCTTCTAGAAGCTTTCGACCTTTGGCCTTCAAGTCCTCTACGCTGATCTCGCCTTTGTCGACCTTGGCGAGCAGCTCCTTTTGAGCCTTGTAGTCGAGGTTTTCGATGCCGGCGTGGCTCTGCAGCATGCGCCAAGCCTTGCGGCGCTCGATGTTGAAGAGCACCATCTGGCGGCTCATTTTCATAGGCACGCGTTTGCCGTTGCCCGCGTCGAAGAGGATGTAGACGCCGAAGTCCGGGATGTAGGCCCGGCTCTTGGGATCGTTGAAGCGACGATAGATGACATCTTGCTGAGTCACGCGCAGCAATACGTCCTCAAGATGCTCCATGCGCTCAATCTCTTCTGTCGTGGCTTTCTTGATATGCTGACGGAAGCGGGCTTCGGTACAGGCCCAATGGGCGATGGTGAAGGAGTAGCTTTCCTTGGAATCGCTGTATTTCGCCTGCCACCAGTCGCGGTCGATATTCTTGTTTCCCTTAAGGCTGAGGGCTTCCTGATAGGACTCGCCCAGCTGCGGGTTGAAGACGAACTCCGGCAAGCAACGGCTCTCGCGCACCAAGCCGGCCTGGTGGGTGGCCATATTGTCCGCTACGCCGTGCTCTGGCTGGCAGGTGGTGTAGCACTGGAAGAAGGCGGTGCCGCGGTATTGCAGGCCCTCCAGAATGCTGGTGTAGAGCTTGGCCGAGTCGGCCATGGAAACTTGAGCCAGGTAGGGCGAGCCGTGACCGTTGAGGAAACACTCGGTCACGTTCTTCATCTCGGTCAGCTTGCCTTGCGACGCGGCGCCGGCCTGATTCATGTCGAAACCGCCGGTCATGGGCGAGTGGTCGGAGTTTTGGCCACCAGTATTTGAATACACCTGAGTGTCCAGCATGAGCAGCTTCACGTTCGGACGGTTTTGTAGGATGACCTTGGATACGTTTTGGAAACCAATGTCGCCCATGCCGCCGTCGCCGCCCACGCACCAGACCTTTGGCAGCTCCTTGATCTCTTGATCGGTCATCAAGGCGTCGGTGAAGTGAGTGTAGTTGAAGTAGACCGCTTCGTCGAGCAAGTCGCCGTCGAGCAGGTGGTCCACCATGCGCTCGGGGATGATGGACTTGTGAGCGTTGTCCACCATGAAGCTCTCGCCCATCATCCAGCTGATGGTCGCTCCGTCCTGGAAGAGGGAGTTGAGCCATGGATACGGGTGAGGATTGTTTGGCGGAGTGGAGCCGTAGACGGTGTTGCAACCGGTGTGGGCGCCCATGGCCATGACGGACATGCCGTTGGCTAGGCGACCATCGATGGACTGCAGATCGCGGTGGTTGAAGGCATCCTTCTTGAGGGCGGCCTCGATGGCCTTGAGGGCTTCCTCGTCGGAAACCTCGCCGTGGGCTGCTAGGCGCTGGTTGGTATCTTCGTCGCTGTCTCCGCCCAGTCCCATGATGATGTGAGCCACGATGCGTTTCCAGTTGGCGTAGGCCTTGGGATCCTCGGCGGCCAGTTGCTTGAGTTTTTCCGGACCTTCGGCGACCAGTTTGGCAGCCTTTTGCTGCAGGCGATCCGCCTTCTTGTGGAAGATGGGACGCATGTAGGCTTCGGTCACGGAAGCCAGGGCGTGCAGTACCGGTTTTTCGCCGCAGCCTGCGCAAGCTCCGTCGCCAGAGGTGAGGGCGTCGTAGTTGCGATTGACCATGAGGTGGTTTCGCCACGCGGCGGGGCGAGACTCTTCTGGAGCATCGTCCTTGTAGAGGCCGAGGTAGCGCTGGTCGGTATCGGGCAGAAGCTTGAGGAACTCGGTGGCGGAGAGGATCTCCGCGTTGTAGTCCTCGGTGTCCTCCACCATGCGAAGGGCGTCGTGATCACCACACTCGACCACGCATAGACCGCAGCCTTTGCAGAGGTCGGAAACGAAAATGGAGAAGATGCCGCCGGACCCCTTTTCCTTTCGCTCAAGCGACATGAAGACTGCGGTGACCTTGAGGTAGGAAAGTGGCAGGATGGCCAGGATGGCGTCGAGCTCCGCGATGGATTCTGGGCTGACCGTATCCGTTTCCTTGAGACGGCTCATGACGAGATCGCGCACGGATTCGCCGTCCTTCTTCTTGGCGTTGGCCAGCATGGTTTCGCGGATGGCTTCGTCGATATCCGGAATGGCGGCCCTGATCGCTTCGCGTTGCCCCTCGTCGGTCACGTAGTTGTCCACCGCGGTATTCAGAATCGTCTGCAGATCCTGGGCGGTGTTTGGCAGAGCGGTATCCGGGCAGGAGGTGATGCACTCCATGCACTGGGTGCAGTTTTCCGGATAGTAGCGCGGCGTTTCGCGGCGGGCTCCGTACTTTGAGGCGGTGGCTCCGGTGGCGGAGGCCATGATGCCGATGGAGGCGAGCGGAGAGGCAGGCTGGTCGTAGCCCAGCCCGGCGCGATATTCCTTGTCGAAGGTTTCGGTCTTGTAGAGTGGTGCTCGGTCCGACTGAGGGCCGGAGGTCATCTTTTCGGCCGCGGAGCTGCCGCTCTGATTCGAAAGCGACTGGACGCCGTCGTGAGGCGAGACTTCATGCCCGGCTGGCTGATGGGCGGAGTGGGTGAGATCGGTCTGGGGCAGGCAGCCGCAGGCCCCGCCGCAATCGGTGTTTTTCGGCAGAAGCATGGCCCCGCGCATGGAGGAGAGGTCGGTTTCGTTCACGTCGCCATAGGGCACTTCCTTGATCAGGGAGCCGCCTTGAGTCATGACCTCCATATTGGAGTCGACCACCGCTTCCCCGAACTTTCCGAACTTCTTGTCGTACTGGGCCCGTACCACTTCGCGGAAATGGTTTTCGTCGATGCCAAAGGTCTGGAGGAAGGGGCTGACCTTGAAGAAGGCGCCCAAGAAGGAATTGCCCTGCATGCGTAGCTGCAGATCGGGGCGGTTGGTGGCTTTTTTGGCGATGTTGAAGCCGGGCAGGATGAAAACGCGGATCTTCTTGTCGATGATCTCCTGACGGTACTTCTGCGGGATGCGTTGCCATGCCTTGGCTGGTTCCTCGGCGGATTCCCATACGAAGGCGCCGCCTTCGACAAGGCCATCAAGCGGATTGATGTGGGTGAAAGCTTTCGGGTCGCAGCACAGCACCACGTTTACATGCTTGAGGTCGCAATTTACCCGTACCCGCTCCGGAGCGGCGGTGAGGAAGTAGGAGGTCGGCGCCCCTTTCTTCTCCGAGCCGTACTTCGGGTTGGCGGATACGTGGATAACCTCCTTCGGGTTGCCGTTATCATCGACCTCTCCATCGCGTTCCGCCACGTAGGTGCCTAGCTCGCCGATGATTTCCGCCAGGTTTTTTCCGGTGGTGATCATGCCCCAGCCGCCGATGGAGTGCAGGCGCACCGCGATGGCGTTTTCCGGCAGCAGCGATGGCGTTTCGTCCGCGCAAACCGAATACGGGTGGTCGACGCCGAGATTGAAGAACGTGACCCCGTCGCCGGCGGTTTTCCCATCCTGTCGGGCCCGACCTTCGGCCACGAATTCGTAGGCTCCGATGACGTGCTCGGGGCGGAAGTCGCGCGAGCCCAGACCGTAGCAGCCCGAAAAGTTGCGCGGCACGTCCTTTTGCTCGATGACCGGGAGGTCGTCACGGTGCGGGAAACCTGGGTGGATGTAGGCCTTGGTCAAGGCGGCGCGCACTTCGCGGGCCAGCGGATTGTCGCCTGCGAGCGGCTCGTCGGTGCGTTCGAGGATGATGCAAGCCTTCTTGCCCTTGAGAGCGTTGACGATGGCTGCCTGGGGGAAGGGGCGAATGACGTTTACGTGCACCGAACCGACCTTGGCGCCGCGGGTTTCGCGCAAGTGATCCACTGCCGCTTCGATGTTTTCCGCTGCGGAGCCGAGGGTGACGAAGGTGAATTCCGCGTCGTCGTTGCGGTATTCGGAAACCAGTCCGTAGTGGCGTCCGGTGAGGTTTCCGAACTCGTTGTAAGCCTCTTCGAGGAAGCCGAGGATGGGTTCGATGAAATTGTTGCGGCGGGCCACTACGCCGTTCATGTAGTGCTCCTGATTCTGTACCGGGCCGATGAGGGCGGGGTTGGTGAGATCGATGGTGCGAGGGATGCGCCGGCGGGTGGGGCCGAAGAGCTCCTTTTGGGCGTCAGTCGGGCACTCGATGATGTCGTCCGGCGAACCGAGAAACTCGCGCAGCAGCTCGGACTCGTGCTTGAGGAAGGTGCGTTCGAGGTGGGAGGTCAGGAAGCCATCCTGAATGTTCATGCCCGGAGTGAGGGCCTTTTCCGTGACCTTGCGCAGGATCACCGCCTGGTCGGCGGCCTGCTGAGCGTCTTTTGCGAAGAGCATGATCCAGCCCGTGTCGAGGGCGGCGTAAATGTCGTCGTGGCCACAGTGCACGTTGAGGGCGTGCTTGGTGAGGGCTCGGGCCGCTACTTCTAGGACCATCGTGCTGAGCTTTCCCGGAGCGTGATAGTACTGCTCCACGCCGTAGACGATGCCTTGTCCGGAAGTGAAGTTAACCGTGCGCTTGCCGGTGACGGACTGGGCGATGGCTCCGCCCTGCGCGGCATGTTCGCCCTCCGCCTCGATGGCGAGGGTCGGGCGGCCGAAGACGTTTAGCTGTCCCTTGGCGCGGGCGAACTCGAACATTTCGCCCATCTCGGTGGAGGGAGTGATCGGGTAAAATACGCCGGCTTCCGCGATGCGCGCCTCGGTGTATAGCGACACCAGCTGGTTTCCGTTGGTCGTAATCCGGATGCCGGGGTATTTCGGTTTGGATGCAATCATTTGTATTGATGTCGTCCCGCCAGAGACGGGAGGGGTTCGGAATAATGTTAGTTAGCGTAAAATAGCGCGCTACGGGCGAAAGGCGTGTCGCGACGAATACTCTTCAATAAAGACAAGGATCTCTTCAATTGAGCGATCAGCGCCTTTTCGTGAGCAAGGTCGCGGGGTAGCATTTGGCCGAGCGAGTGCCGGTATTAGATGCGCGAATGGTTATCTTGGCAAGCGTCTAGATTGCTTCATGCGAGCCTGTTGAGTGATAAGAGTCTTCCGTCCCGATGCAGATGGAGCTTGAACCCAAGGGTGATCGATGGAGTGTAGGTCGTTTTTTCATACAATGGCCACCTCCTGCGATTTCAATTTCGGCATGATACTGGAAGGCGATCCGAGCGCCTTAGCGGATGCTTATCAGCGATTTGCCCAGGTGCCGGTCGATCTCGACTGGTCTCGCCAGTCGCCCGCCGAGCGTCTCGTGGCGCCTCGCACCATCGCCAAGCCCGTTTCGGTCAGCGCCCCGGGCACCTTCTCGAAAAACGCCATTCGCACCCTGCGCCTGGAGCCTACGGAGCGCCCGGGCTGGTGGCTGGAGCGCACTGACATCCCGGATTCCCGCCCGATCAAGGTTTCCATCCGCAACGTCTGGACCACCGGCGAAATCGTGAGCAACATCGTACTGCGCTCCGGTTCGATCCACAACTACGTTCGCCTAGTGGAGCACATCATCGCTCTCAAGCAGGGCATGGATGTCGACAACCTGGTCATCAAGCTCGATTCGGGCGACCCACCGCTCTTCAACGAAGGCTCGAAAGAGCTGGTTGAAGCCATCAATTCCGCAGGCCGTCGCGAGCTGCCGGATCAGGAACAGGTGCGCTACTTCACGGTGAAGCAGCGCGTCTCGCTGCTGACCCCGCACAACGGCTTTCTGGTCATCGATCCGGTGGAGGAGGGCAGGTTCGCTCTGGACATCGATTGCGTGCGCGACTTTCCCAACGCCATCGGCCAGCAGCGCATAAAATTCGTGCACAACGAACGCTCGTTCCACTACGGCGCCACCGCTCGGACCAACAGCACAGCTCGGCAGAAGCTGATGGTCACGACCTTGGGAAAACTGTTTCCCGAGTCGCGAAACCTCGGCTACAATCGCAAGAACGTGCTCATCGCCGGCAAGCGCCGGTACGTGAACGAGCCGACGCACTTGGAGAACGGCAAGTCGCTGGAAGCCGCGTGGCACCGGGCCATTCTCGATCTGCTCGCCGCCTTGGCCTTGATCGACGAAGGCCGCTTCGTGGGTCGGATCATCGACTACAAAGGCGGCCACTATCCGGATGTGGAAATGGTCAAGCTGCTCTACGCCAACCAGCTGCTGGTCGAGGTCTAAGGTCGCGGTACCGTCCGTAGGGCGCGGCGTTGACCCGCTGTCTCCCGTCTGCTGCCTCTCGAAGCGATAGGGTTGGCTTGTCGCCTCGGCGCGACGACCGACAGTGGGCTACGGCGTGAAGATCCGTGGGGATAGCCGCGGCCTTTCTTCAAATACCTAAGAGAAAAGACTAAAGTTTTTTCGAAGAGCGCCGATTAGGTAGGGTATCCTAATGGGCTTTTAGGCTTCCACTCCTAAGCCCGGAAGGGTCGCAGACCCGTAGCTGGTCCCCGCCAGCCGCATGTTTCGCGTCGTTTAGCAACAGCTCGCTCAGTTTTGGAATCCACCCGAGCTCTAACTCTAAACCCGAATCATGACATGCAAAAAAAGCTTTTAACCTCGATCCTCTCTGCCGCGCTTTTTCTGAGCGTCGCCTTCGTGCAGGCGGACATGGAAACCGAGACGCCGGAGCAAGGACTTAGCGAGATCGTCGAGCTCTACAAGAGCCAGGACTGGGAGACGCTGGTGAGAAATCGCTGTCTCGATAGCAAGCACGCCGAATCGGAGGCCGCTCTGCAGGCCTTGATCGCCAGCGTGAGCAGGCAGTTTTCCGACAAGGATCTACGCGAAGCCATCGTGAGCAGCTACGAAGCGGCTCTTAAATCCAAGCCGCGCATCGAAGCGGAGGGCACCGTAGCCATATTTTCCTGCGATCTCGGATCCGTGAAGCTTTCCAAGATGGACAGCGGCGTCTGGGGTCTTCGGTTCTAGTTCCAGGACCGGGTTGTTTTCTAGAGTTTGTTTAGTTAGTTTGTTTGATCTGAATGATAAGCCTCCGGGGTTGGTAGCCCGGAGGCTTTTTCGCGTCCGGAGAAATGGGTCTGGCCGCGGCGACGAGACGTTGACATCCCCGCGTCCGCCGCTTGGCTCTGCAGCCTCCCATTTTCATGAAAGTTGTCCTCGCCGAAAAACCTTCCGTCGCCCGCGACATCGCCAAGCATCTCAAGGCGAACCAGCGCCGGGATGGCTATCTGGAAGGGGACGACTGGGCCGTCACCTGGGCTTTCGGGCACTTGGTCGAGCTGAAGGAGCCTGAGGAGTACAGACCGGAATGGAAGGCTTGGAAGATCAGCACCTTGCCCATGATCCCGGAGCGATTCGAGTTGAGAGCTCGTGGCGACGACGGGGCCCGCAAGCAGCTCGAGACAGTGAAGCGCCTGTTCGAAGCTTCCGAGGAGATCGTTTGCGCCACGGACGCTGGCCGAGAGGGGGAACTGATTTTTCGCTACATCCTGGAATGGGCCGAATGCCTTGGGAAGCCGATCAAGCGCCTCTGGATCAGCTCGCTCACCGGGGCGGCCATCGCCAAGGGCTTCGCGGAGCTGAAGGACGGAGCCACCTTCCAAAACCTGTACCTAGCCGCTCGCTGTCGCAGCGAAGCGGATTGGATCGTGGGCATGAACGCCACGCGCTACTTCACCGTCGAGCACGGCAAGCGAAACCTGCTTTTCAGTCTGGGACGAGTGCAGACGCCGATCCTCGCCATGATCGTGGGGCGCGATCTGGAAATCGAAGGCTTCAAGTCCGAAGACTACTGGGAGGTTCACACCAAATGCCGCGAGACCCGATTTCGCCATCTGGGCGGAAAGATCGAAAAGGAGGAGCAGGCCAAAGCGCTGCTCGAAAAGGTGGTCGGCCAGCCGCTGGTGGTGAGCGACGTGCAAAAGAAGGACGAGCGAGCAAACCCGCCGCTGCTCTTCGACCTGACCGAGCTGCAACGCGAAATGAATCGCCGGCACGGGTTCACCGCCGACCAAACCCTTCGCATCGCACAGAACCTCTACGAGCAAAAGCGCATCACTTATCCGCGCACCGACAGCCGATACCTTTCGAGCGATCTTCAGCCGACCATCGGCCCTTTGCTGCGAACGCTCCAGCCGCTGAAGCGAGAGGAGATCGGCCGTCTCGATCTCGAGGCTCTGGAGTTTAGCAAGCGCATCGTGGACGACTCGAAGGTTTCCGACCACCATGCCATCATCCCTACCGACGACCTTCCAGGGAATCTGAACGAGGACGAAAGCAAGGTCTACGAGGCTATCGTTACGCGATTGATTTCCGTTTTCTATCCGCCGTGTATCAAAGCGGTCACTACGGTCGAAGCTCAGGCTGCGGGCGAGGGCTTTCGGGCGCGCGGCACGGTGCTGGTCGATCCAGGCTGGCAACTGCTCTATCCCTATCTGATGAGCGGGACAGGCGCTCAGGCAGCTAAGAAGAATGCTAAAAGCAAAGCCCGGAAAACCGCTGAGCCTGAGGAAGAGGAATCCATGATGCCGGATTTTCAGGTGGGCGAAAGCAATCCTCACGATCCGTGTATCGAGAAATTTAAGACAAATCCGCCGCGCCGCTTCACCGAAGCTACCTTGCTCGCTCTCATGGAGACGGCGGGCAAAATCGTCGACGACGAGGAGCTGAAGGAGGCTTTGAAGGAAAAGGGCGTCGGCACGCCAGCCACGCGTGCCTCGATCATCGAAGTGCTGATCCAGCGTAAATACGTCGAGCGCAAGCGAAAGAATTTGATCAGCACCGACAGCGGGCGGCACTTGATCGCCTTGATCAAGGACGAACGGCTCAAGTCTCCCGAGCTGACGGGCGAGTGGGAGTTTCGTTTGAAGAAGGTGGAGCGTGGCGAATATGATCCTGAAACCTTCATGTCGGAGGTTGTTGAATACACGCGTGAGATCCTAAGCAGCAAGTCCTCCGATACCATTGATTTGAAAAACCTCGGCCCTTGCCCGATCTGCAGAGCTCCCGTCATGCGCGGACATTCTGGATACGGATGCTCCCAATGGCGCGAGGGGTGCGGGTTTGTCATCAAGGACGGAACGCTGGGGCTAACCTTTAGTCCGGAGCTCATGCGAGAGCTGCTGTTCAATGGACGCACTTTGGAAGCCCATGCGCTGCAGGAGAAGGGAAAGAAGCTCTTCGGCCACATCGCGCTCGGAAAAAAAGGGAAACTCGGCTACGAGCTCATCGAGATGGCCAAAGGCCCGGGCGACGATAGCGAAATCGGGGCCTGCCCCGTTTGTCGGAGCGCCGTCGTGGAGGGTCCCAAGGGCTACGGCTGCTGCAACTGGAAAAATGGCTGCAAGTTCGTTATCTGGAAGGAAGTCGCCAAACGTCCAGTGAGTCTGGAGGAGGCCAAGCTCTTGCTCGAAAAAGGGGAGACCGAGGTTCTGGAGGGCTTCACCTCCAAGGCGGGCAAATCCTTCTCCGCGAAGTTGAAGGTTGTGGGAGCGCGCGTTCAGTTTCAGTTCGTGGACTAGTCCTGTCCAATAGTTAGACTGAGCAAGGCTCGTCATTAGTCTCGTTCGCTCCCGTAGACGTTTACTAACGTTTTCCCAAGTTTCGCGGCATTTGCGCCTGCGAAGCAGGGACTGGCGCGTTCGCCCTCTGGATCAACCCCGTCTCACCAAGTCACACCCAAATACCTATGACCAAAACACCTCTGAAATCGCTGCTTAGCTGCATACTTTTCTTTCTGAGCATCGGCGCCCTCGCTCATGGCGCTCCTTCCGGCGGCCCTTATGGCCCGCTGCAACTCTACTACGAAACCCCGGACGTTGAAGGCGTCATCTACTACGTGTCCCCGGACGGCGAAGCCTCGGCTGACGGCTCCTCCATCGAGTCGCCCACCAGCATCGAAGAAGCGTTTTCTCGAGTGAAGACCGGCGACGCCATCGTGCTGCGAGGAGGAATCTACCGTACCGGCGATCTCGCTTTCAACCAGGGCATCACCATCCAGCCCTATCAGGATGAGGCTCCCGTTCTCAAGGGGACCTACCTTGCTGAGGAGTGGGAAGCCCTCCGCGATGGGCTTTGGCGCACCAAGTGGGATCGCCTTTTCCCAATGAAGCCGCAAGGCTGGTGGCGACGCCATCGCGAGGCCGCTCGCACTCCGATCTACAAGTTCAACAACGATATGGTTTTCGTGGACGGCGAGATGCTGCAGCAGGTCGGCTGGCCTGGTGAGCTGGATGAAGGATCCTTCTACGTGGACTACGAGGAGGGCTACATCTACACCGCGACCGATCCAGAGAGTCGCTCCATTGAAATCACCGCGTTCGACAACGCCTTGACCCGTGTCGTCGGCGAAGTTCACGGAAAAGTCTCCGACAAGATAGGCCCCAAGGTTCGCGGCATCGTTTTCACCCAGTACGCCTACCGAGCCATCGAGATCGAAGGCTACGATCCGGAAGGCGTGTCTCCAGAATCTGAACACGGAAAAGACGTGGTCGGCAGCCTCTTCGAGCATTGCACTTTCAGCTTCTGTTCCCGCGTGGGCGGCTACTTCCGCGGCGACGACCTGGTGATCCGCAATTGCCTGGTCAGCGACACCAGCACCGAAGGCATTTTTATCCTGGCCTCGAACGACGTGCTGTTGGAGCGCAATATCGTGACCCGTAACAACATAGAGAGCATCACTGGCTACTACGCTTCCGCAGTGAAGATCTTCAATCAGTGCTACCGAGTGGTCTGCCGCGACAATCTGGTCATCGACAACGAGCTTTCCAATGGCATCTGGTACGACGTGGGAAACATCGACGGCCTGTTCGTGGATAACTGGATACAAAACACCGACGACGGATTCTTCTTCGAGATTTCCAAGGGCGCCATCTGCGCCGGCAACGTCTTCGTGGACTGCAACAAAGGCGTGCGTTCTTTGAATAGCGAGCGGGTTCGCGTTTATCAGAACACCTTCGTCAACAGCATGGCCAGTTTCGAACGCACCGAACGCAGCGCCGTGGGCGACCACTTCGGATGGCACCCGCGCACTGGACCGGAAGTGGAAGAGCGTTTCGGGCACGTCTTTATGGGCAACCTGGTGGTGGTCGACGAGGATCATTGGGGGCCGCTTCTCAACTTCGAGCAACGCGAAGTCCTCCGCGAGCGCCTCACGGATTCGCAGGCCAAGGCCATCGACTACAACGTCTACGTGCGCCAGGGCTACGAGACCGAGTATCCGCTCATCGTGTGGAGCCCGTCGCAGATCGAGGAGAACCTCATGCCTTTGGAAACACCTGCCGACCTGACGAAACTGTTCCCCAAGTTCGAAAGCAACAGCCAGTGGTTCGTGAACTACAACGGCCCCGTGTTCAAGGGCGCCCAGCTGAGCCGCTACGAGCTGTTGCCGGAATTCCCCGCAGCGCGTTTCGAGCCTCAGCTCCCCAAGGAAGCCCTCAAAGCCCTTGGCAAAAAGCAAAAGGATATCGCTCACCCAGGCGCCTTTCCCGTCGTGGACTAGGGCGATCCAGCGAGGGAATGCAAGCGACCTGACGTGGTCCGCCGCTTCGGATAGCATTTGCGATTGGGCCGCCTCCCTGACGAGGCGGCCTTTTCCATTTTATCCAGTTGCGGCCTTCCAGTCGCGTTGTCGGCTGCGAAACGCCCATCTGATGGAGAGAGGAGGGCTCTGTTTACGGAGTTCTCCCATCCGTAGAAGTTCGTAAATCCGACTTGCCAGGCCATGGCGCTACTACTAGGTCTTACCCCAGCTCGCAGTCGTTCGTCTCATTGTTGAACTGTGGCCCGCGAAATGCGGCCAGGACGGCCTGCTCTCTCGAATCAGGTAACAACAAACATAGATGATAAAACCGATCGTATGCCTTCTCGTTCTCGCAGTCTGCTCGCAGATTCATGCGACAGATATAACGAAACTGGTGCAGGAGACTCAGAAAATCGCCCAGACGCCCGGAAACATGAGCCTGGTCTGGTGGATACCTCTCGAATTCTGGGAGGAAAGCTTAGATCAGGATCCGAGAATGACCGAAGAGCAGAAGGCCGATTTCATCGAAATCCTCGAGGAGTACACGGTCTTTGCGGTCGTGGAGAGCGAGATTGGCACATTCGGATCCTTCAAGCACAAGCCGAAGAGCGAGATACGGGACAATGTGAAATTTGAAATAGATGGGGATGAGATCGAGCAGATCCCTTACATCGCCGTGAATCAGGACGCTTCAAACTTCTTCATCACGATGAAGCCCTTGATGGGGCAGATGATGGGAGAGATGGGCAAAGGAATGGAGTTTATCGTGTTTCCCAACGAGATCGGCGGAGAAAGGCTATTGGACCCCCGCTCGGAGGGAGCGTTCACCTTCACTTCCTTCGGCAACGAATTCAAGTGGAGGCTTCCGTTGGGCTCGCTGATGCCCCCGATGATCGATCAGTCGACGGGCGAGGAATTTCCGGGCAACTACAGCTTCAATCCATATAATGGCAATGAACTGGTGCGAAAGGAATAATCGCTTCGCCTAGCCCTCGCGGAAACCAAAGGAAACAGCCGACGAGACGCGTCGGGACCCTCTGTATCCGCCATCTCAACACGCAATAGCAACTTGGATACGGAGTTTCGGCAATTCACTACCGATGACGCGGAGTATCAGCAGTCGCTGGAGCTGCGAAACGCCCAGTTGCGGGCGCCTCTGGGGCTGGAGCTGAGCGAAAGCGATACGGCCGGCGAGCGAAGCCAGCTGCATTTCGGGCTTTTTCGAGAGCGACGACTCCTCGCGAGCGTGACCCTTAAGAATCTGGGAGACGGTCGGATGAAGCTGCGTCAGATGGTGGTGGAGCCATCGGCGCGCGGGATGGGGCTGGGCAGGGCGCTGATCGAAAACGTGGAGAAGCGTCTGCGCTCCATGGACTGCGTGGAGATCGTGCTGGCGGCCCGAGTCAACGCGGAGCGATTCTATGAGACGCTAGGATACCGTTCCAGCGGAGAACGCTTTCGCGAAGTCGGCATTGATCACCTCTCTATGACTAAATGCCTACCGTAGGACGCTTCTGGGTTCCGACGCCGTTCGGCGACGGCTTGGGGCGGCGATCGTACCAGCTTTTGACAGCCGAGGGACCCGCTCGTTGGTGGAGTCTCTTGATTCTCCCGATCCGGACGTAGAAAAGGCGGGCCGCCTACCCCTAAGCGACCCGCCATCATTTTCTATATTACCCCAAATGTAGCCTCGCTAAGCGAGGTCTTACATTTATCTAAGACGGATAAGCGCCAAAAACGTTCAGCATTTCCCCATCTTTTTTGAAAAAAAAGGATTTCAGGCCTGGCCCCGCGACGGGCAGTTTTGCCTGTGAACTACTTTAGTCGTTGAAAAGCAGTTGGTTGCGACGTTCTAAGGTCGATTTCTGTTGCGGGCCCTTGGGATGAACACGCTTCGAGATATTCCTGCGACGCGGCCGAGCCAGCCTTCATGAGTGGCGGCGGGAGTGGGATCGCTGCCGCAAGACAAGAAAAGCCCCCCATCGGCTATCGATGGAGGGCGAGAACGTGTGACTAAGGTTTGAAAATCGTTAGCGGCGCTTGCGGCTCGCTAGGAATTGGTGATGTCGAAGGTGGTGCTGCGGTCGCGGGCGGGCAGGTAGACTTTGTACCACTTCTTTTGAGCATCGCTGCCAGCGTAGTCCTTCAAGGCTTGCTCGCTCTTGAATTCCATCACGAACGCATGGCTTCGTTCGCCTTGGGCTTTGATGGTTTTGATCCAGACCCGCTCGATGCCGTCGAATTCCTTGGCCAAGGTGACGACTCCGTCCAGCGCGGCTTGGATATCGGCATCGCTGGCGTCGGACTTCCAGGAAACGGTGACCACGTGGATCACGGAGCTTGGCGTGATTTCGCTGTGGTCCATGTCCTCGTGGTGAGCGGCTTGGACCGCTACGGGAGCGATGGCGATAGCGATGAGGGCGAGAAGGCTAGGGATTAGTTTTTTCATACGAAGGCGTTTTGAGTTAGGTCGTTTATTTGCATGTGGATACGCGACAGGCGCGCGCAGAGAAAACGGGGGGTACTGGAAATCGATTGCTGCAAAAGCGAAGCTTCGGCGACGCGACGCGAACGTTTTCCTGAATCGAGGTCGACAATGCCGGCCGACTCGGTGAGACCCTTTGAACAGACCGTTTCTTTACACCCTATGAGCAAGACCTTGATCGAAACTTTGAAAGAGCGCGTGCTGGTCTCCGACGGCGCGATGGGAACGCAGCTGATGGCTGCCGGGCTGGAATCCGGAAATAGCGGAGAGCTGTGGAACCTCACCCATCCGGAGCGGGTTTTGGAGATCCAGCGCCGCTATGTGGCATCCGGATCGAACTGCATCATCACCAACACCTTTGGAGGAAACGGTCTGATGATGCGCCGCCATGGACATTTCGATCAGCTGGCCGAAATCAACCAGGCAGCGGTCAAGATCGCTCGACAGGCCTTCGACGGTCAGGAGGGATTCGTATTTGGCGATGTCGGGCCTGTCGGCGGCGTCATGGAGCCCTACGGCGACTTGAAAGCGGAAGACGTGCGCGAAGGCGTTCGCATCCAGATCCAATCTCTGGTCGAGGCGGGGGTCGATGCTATCATTATCGAGACGCAAACCGCCTTGGAGGAGATCGCCCTCGGGGTGGAGGCTGCCAAGGCCTACGGCGCTCCGTGCATCATCGCCTCGCTGGCCTACGACAAGTCGCACGACGGCACCTTCTTTCGCACCATGATGGGCGTCTCGCCCGAAAAGGCGGCCGAGGAGCTGACTGATATGGGTGTCGACGTGCTGGCCCTAAACTGCGGCACCGGCATCGACATGAACGTGGCCCGCGAGATCATCGAGGAATACAAGGACAGCTCCGACGCCTTCACCATGGCTCAGCCCAACGCTGGACTGCCTGTTTTGGAGAACCTCAAAGCGGTCTACAAGCAGACGCCGGACGAGATGGTTTCCTCTCTTGACGCCCTGCTGGAGGCTGGAGTGAACATCGTGGGCGGCTGCTGCGGCTCGAACCCGGACCACATTCGGGCTATTCGCCAGAAGGTGGACGCTTGGAACGCCCGCTAGGGCGCTTTCTAAAAAACGATCAAAAGGGGGGGACGGTTGGAAAAAACCGAAACCCTTTCCATAGGTGGGGCATGTTTCGCTCTTGTATGCGCCCCGTTTGGACTGGTGCGGCGATTTTCTTGATTTCGCTTTTATCCGGGCACCCGCGTAGCTTCGCCGGTTTCGTCGACGTCAATTTCTATCCGGAACTGACTGAAGTGAACACGGACTCCGTGCTCACGGTGAATGTCTTCTCGAAACTGCCTGGACGCTTCCAGTATTTCAGCCTGACCAATGTCATCAACACCGACCGCTCGACGGAGCTTTCGGGAGAGGTGGACCTCTACACGGAGCAAAACCTTCGCTGGCAGGTCGCCAAGGACTCTCCCTTCGATCTGACGGTCCAGCTCAACTTTCGTTCGGGACGCGAAAACGACCGCCACCGGCTCGGGGCTCGCTGGCGATTTGACGACACCCCGGTCCTGACGCCGTTTTTCGACGCGCTCAACCTCAGCTATTCGATCAACTTCCACCTGATTCAGTTCGATCATGAAGCGGCGGACGTCTGGCAGATGGAGCACGTGGTGCGAAAGACGTTTCCAGGGATCTCCGATCGGCTCTATCTGGCGGGTTTCGTCGACCACACCTTTGGGCAGGATCTACCTGCCGGCTATCCCAGCGCCCCGATCGTCGCCGAGTTTCAGCTCGGGTGCCGTTTGGTCGATCAATTCCACCTGATAGCGGAGTACCGAATCAACGAATACAGACGAACCGACACCCGCAACCTCGCTATCGGGCTGCAATACATCGCAAAATGGTAAACGCAAAGACAACGAATGGTAGATTGCGAGTCGCGCGTTCGCTCTGCGCGCTCTCGCTGGTCGCGGGAATCGCCTTGCTGCTGGCTTCTTGCCAGCCGAAGGAGCCGAGGGCGATCGCCATCGGTTTCATCGGTCCGCTGAGCGGAAACGCGGAGGATCTGGGCTCGGGCCCAGCTAAGGCCATGGAGCTGGCGGTCAAGGAGTACAACGCCAGTCGCCAGGAGCATCAGCCGAGGGTGAGCCTGCACGTTCGGGACGACAAGTGGGACGGAAGCAACGCTTTGCCGCTCTACCGGGACCTCAGGGATGCCCACGGAATCGAGCTGCTCTTCATGAGCCATACCGACGGCACCATCGCTCTGCAGGACGACGTCCAGCGGGACAAGGTGGTTCTGGTGAACTCGCTCAACAACGATGCCCTGCTGGCCAGCATGAACGAATACACCTTCACCGTGGGAAAGAAAACCGAGGAGGCGGCCCAGGTGGTGGCAGGTCGGGCTATCGAGCTGGGGCGAAAAACCGTTCGCGGATTCCACGTGACCAACAAGTTCATGAGCATCTTCGCCGATACGTTCACCGATCAGGCGGCGAAGTACGGACTCGATGTGGAAGTGGTGCCAGTGGATATCGGGAAGACCGACTATCGCGAGGAGTTGGCCCGCTTTCAGGATCAAAGCTGCGACGCGTTGGTGTTTTTTGGATACAAGAACCTGGGCTTCGCCATGAAGCAGGCGAAGGAGATGGGCCTCGAAGTCCCGTTTCTCGGATCGACCACGATGCTGGGCGACGGGTTCTACGAGAACTCCGAGGGAGCGCTGGAGGGCACCGAATTCTCTTACTTCACCGAGAACGACGGAAACTACGTGCTCGCCCGAAACTTCCTCGAGCGCTACGAGCGAGCCTACGGCCATGAGCCCTTTTCGGTATGGCCGGCCATGCAGGCCTACGACGCCATGAACATCGCTCTGGGCATCCTGAAAAACGCCTCGCAACGCCCGGAAAAGACCGAGTTCAGCCGATGGCTCCGCAACGAGCTCCACAAGGTGAGATTCTACCAAGGCGTTTGCGGCAACCTGGCCATTCTCGATGACGGCACCTCGCGCGGGATCTATTTTTCGCTGTACGAGGTGCGGGGGCATGGAAAGGTCGACAAGGTCAAGCGATAGCGATGAGCATAAAAGCGAAGCTGACGCTTATTTTCGCCCTGCTTTTAGGGGTAGTCGCTCTAGTGGTGGCCTTGAATCAGGGCATCGCTCGGGACGCCCGCGACGAGCTGGAAACCTACTTGGTGGACATCGCTCCGGCGATCGAGCTGGCCCGCGAAATCCAGTACACATCCGAGGAGCTGAACCTTCTGCTGCTGGGAGAATTCAGCGACCCGAGCGGCTTCGACTTGAAGGAATCGACGCGCCTGAAGGGCTTGTTCGAGGTGGAGCTTCCTTATCAGAAGTCGAGATTGAGCGAAGTGCGCCAGGCCGAGTTCCTGGAGCCGGTCGAAGTCGAAATCCTCGATCGCATCCGTGGCGATATGAATCAGCTGATCACTGTTTCTCAGGAAACTTACGGTCTTCTCGAGCGGAGAAATCTGGATCTCGTGGATGATGGCATCGTGACTCAGCGTGCCCAAACATTGGAGACGCAGATCGAGCGGCTCTCTCGGAGCCTAGAAATCGCTGTGAGCGACCTGCTTCTTCGGTTGGAGGCGAGAAGCCTGAACTCCCAGCGCGAACTGACGGAGAGCTTGCATCGCGTGAGCAATGTGGTGCTCTACGCTGGCTTGATCGGCGGTTTGGTCGCCTTGGTCCTGATCGCGCGGGTTCTGCTGGGTTTCTCATCGCAGATCGGCTGGCTGACCGAGGGAACCAAGCGAGTCCGTGATGGCGAATTGAATACGGTGGTTCGTTCAAGCGGAAGGAACGAGCTCGCCGACCTGGCGGAGTTTTTCAATCATATGACCGCTTCGTTGAAGGAGTCTACCGCTCGTCAACGCGAAGCCAAGGAAGCCGCGGAAGCTGCCAATCGGGCCAAGTCGGAATTCCTGGCAAACATGAGCCATGAGATTCGAACGCCGCTCAACGGGGTCATCGGTATGACCAATCTCCTTCTGGATACCAAGTTGACCGAAGACCAGTATCGCTATGTCAAAAGCGTCAGTCAAAGCGGCGATTCCTTGATGCTGATCCTCAACGACATTTTGGACTTTTCGAAGATCGAAGCGGGCATGCTGGCCATCGAGACCATCGACTTCGATCTGCTGGAGGTCTTGGACGAAGTGGTCGGCCTGCTAGGGGCGAAAGCGCAGGAAAGCGGGCTCGAACTGGCGAGCGGCTGCGACATCAAGACGCCACTGAAGCTTCGAGGGGATCCTGGCCGCGTGCGGCAGGTCCTGATGAATCTGGTGGGCAACGCCATCAAGTTCACCGAACAGGGCGAGGTGGTCCTATGGGTATCGGTGGCGGAGCGAAGCGAGAGCCAGTGCCTGCTGAAGTTTTCCGTCAAGGATACCGGGATCGGCGTGCCGGAGGGCATGTTGGACCGCGTTTTCCGAAAATTCAGCCAAGCGGACGCGTCGCATACGCGCAAGTTCGGCGGCACCGGACTCGGTTTGGCCATCTCGCGCCAGTTGTCTGAGCTGATGGGCGGGGAGTGCGGCGTGCTCAGCCCTTGCCGCGAGCAGCGATCGGAAAACGGCGGGGGCGGTCCTGGCTCGGAGTTCTGGTTCACCGTTCGCCTCGGCATCGTCGAACAGGAAAACCCCTTGCCCGATGACGCCTCCGACTGGAAGGGCAAGCGCTTGCTGCTGGTCCACCATCACCCGCTGCAGCGCAGCTATTTGCTCAATCGCCTGCAAAGCTGGGGCATCGATGCCAGGCCGGCCGCCGACTCGAGCGAAGCCTTGCTCATGGTCGCCGAAGAAGGCTTCGACGCCGCGATCGTCGAGGTGGAGTCACCCGGATCCGACGGATTCGATCTCTGCGAGCGCTTGCGAAAGCTCCCGGCGAGCGAAGGCATCCATCTGGCCGTGGCGAGTTCGCTCAAGGATTCGCCGCAACGGGCTCGGTTGGCCGCGGCGCAAATCACCTGTTTCCTCTCGACGCCGATTCGCCACGACGAGCTTTGCTCGCGCCTGAGCGTTCTGTTTCGCGGAGATAGCTCACAGCTGCGGACGGTCGAGCCTCAAGGCATCAGCGGTCTGGCCAGCTGTCGGCTGCGCGGCATCCGCGTGCTGCTGGCGGAGGACAATCTGACCAATCAGCGTGTCGCCTTGGGAATCCTCTCAAAGCTCGGGGTGGTGGCGGAAGCCGTGGAGAACGGGAGGGAGGCGATTGCCGCGCTGGAGCAGTTCGACTACGATCTGGTCTTGATGGACATGCAGATGCCGGAGATGGATGGCCTGGAAGCCACGCGAAGGATTCGAAGCGGGGCGAGCAAGGCGCGAAACCCGAATCTTCCGATCGTGGCGTTGACCGCGAACGCCATGTTGGAGGACCGGGCGCGTTGCATCGAGGCTGGCATGGTCGATTTCATCTCCAAGCCGGTCGAAGTGCAGGCTCTTGTGAAAGCCATGGAGGGAGCCTTGTCGGTTTCTGGCCAAGCGCATCGGGTGGCGTCAGGCCATGACCTCGCCGCGGAGTCGAAATGGGTAGCGCGGCGGGGCGCGCCGGTATCGGATCCCGTGTGGGATCAACCTTCGTTTCTGGCCCGAGTGATGGGCGATCGCTCCGTCGCGGACGCGGTCCTAAGGGCTTTTCTCGGCGAGCTGGGCAAGCAGATCGACGACTTGGAAAACTGCTGGGACAATCGGGATCGAGTCAAACTGGAAGGCGTTCTGCATCGGCTCCGCGGTTCGAGCGAGAGCGTCGATGGTAGCGGGCTGGCGCAGGTTCTCAGGTCCATCGAAGAGGATTTGAGCGCGGGTGAACTGGATTTCGAAACCGACCGTTTGCAGTCGGTTCGGGCCCGCGGTCGAGAGCTGACCGACACCATCGCGACGTATCTCGGCGCGTAAGCGATTTCGATGGACGTGCCCTTCGGTTGCGTTCAACGGGTAATTGTTTTCCCGTTGCTCAGCGAAACGCGGTCGCTACGTAACGAGGTTCTGCCATTTCCCAACTGCTCCGCGGTCGAGTCTGCTGAGTTCGCCCCAAGCGCGATCCGAATCCGTGCCAATTCATCTCCATATCAACGAAACGCCTGCCGACGGTCCGCTGGGCGCCTCCCTGTTCGAGGCTGCGGAGTCGATCGGAGTGCGCGTGCCTACGTCCTGTCGAAAGTCGGGCAAATGCAAGGAATGCCTGGTCGAGGTCAGCGAAGGCATGGAGCTTCTCACCCCGCGCGGCGAGGAGGAGGCCCACCTGAAGGATGCCTTCCGCCTATCGTGCCGCTGCCGTGTGGCTGCCGAAAGCGGGGTGGTGCGCTGCCACACGATGCGGCGCGGCCAGATGCGGATCGAAAGCCATTCCGTCGAGCTGCTGGGAAACCGAGAGAGACTCCCGCTCAATCCGGCGGTCACGCGCGACGGGCACCGCGTCCTGCTCGATGGCGAACAGATCGATTCCGGAGAGGGTCCGATCTACGGCATCGCCATGGACCTGGGCACCACCACGGTGGTGTTGCGGCTCATCGATCTTGAAAACGGAAAGGTCGTGGCTGACGCGTCCTTCGAAAATCCGCAGCGCTTCGGCGGATCCGACGTCATGTCGCGCATCCAGTACGACACGGAGCAAAAGGGAAGGGTGCTTCAGCGCGCCTTGCTGGGCTATCTAAGCCATGCCATCGAGGAGTTTCCGGTCGATCGACAGCGAATCTACGAGGTAGTGGTGGCGGCCAACTCCACCATGCGGGACATTCTCTTCGGCTTGGATGTCTACTCCATCGGCCAGAATCCCTACCAATCGCTCAGCGAAATCGAGATGGCCCAGGGCAAGCGCTCTTCCACCAGCCTCTCGACGACGGCGAAGCAGCTGCGCTTGCCGATTCATCCGAAGGCCCGGGTGCACGGATTGCCCATCGTGAGCGGCCACGTGGGAGCGGATGCTGCGGCCTGCATGCTAGCGGTGGATTTCGCCAATGAGAAACGCGCTGTGGCCTTGATGGATATCGGCACCAACACCGAGCTGATCGTGGGAAACCGAGGTCGGCTCATCGCGGCATCCTGCCCGGCCGGACCGGCCTTCGAGGGAGGCGCCATTCGCTTCGGCATGCCCGGGCTGCCTGGAGCTATCGAAAAGGTTCGCCTCGACGATTTCGGCGACGAAGTCGAGTCGTATTCAGTGATTGGTGACGGCGAGCCGGTGGGAATCTGCGGGTCCGGTTTGATCAGTCTGCTCAGCGAACTGCTGCGCACGGAAAAGATGAACGCCCTCGGACGCTTCGAAGACGAACCGGAAATCGCCCTAGCGGAAACGGATGGGGAGAGGATAGTGTTCACCGAAGGCGACGTCAACGAACTCGCCCAAGCCAAAGGGGCGAACGTGGCCGGTTTGCGCATCGCGTTCAAGGAGCTGGGGATTCGTTTCGAAGACCTGGACATGTTCTATCTGGCGGGGGGCTTCGGGCGCCATCTCGATCTGGAAGCTTCCAAACGCATCGGACTGATCCCCAATCTTCCCGACGAACGCATTGCCCAAGTCGGCAACGCTGCGGTTGAAGGAGCCTGCATCGCTTTGCTTTCAGTCGACAAACGGGCGGAGCTGGAGGCGATGGTGAAGCGGGTTCGCCATTGCCGCCTCGAGGCGGACGCGGGCTTTTTCGACTTTTTCGTGGAAGGGTGCCAGTTTAAGCCGGTGCAAAGCGAGGAGGCGATGTGCTGAGGTTTTTCGACCAGACGCCTGAGTTCGCTGTTCCAGATCGTGAATACGCGCGACTGCTCGGATTTCCCGTCGAACGGCTCACGCAAGGCCGTTCTTCGGAAATCGCTGCCATGACGCGAGATTGGTATTCAAAAAATGGCGACCCTTGGGTCTTCGCTAACCAGATCGACTCCCTGAAGGTCACGGACCATGGTTTGGCGCTGGATGGCGTACCCTTCCAATCGCAAGCCCTGCAGGACAGTTTCAGCAAGGCGGAAGCCCACTCGGCTGTCCTGGTGGCGCTCAGCGCGGGCGATGCGGTGACGCGACGCTCCGCCGAGCTATGGAATCAGGAGAAGCCGGACGAGTACTTCTTCATGGAGATGTTCGGCGGCGCTGTGGTGGAGGCGTTGGTCACCCGCGCTGGCGCCAAGCTTTGCGAGTGGGCGGACCCGCAAGGCATGATCGTTCTTCCGCATTGCAGTCCTGGCTATCCCGAATGGGATGTTTCTCAGCAGAACAAATTGCTGGAACTGATCGCTGGTCGAAGCGAAGGGGCTCTCGATGGTAGGCTAGGGGTTCTGGACTCCGGCATGCTGGTGCCGAAGAAATCGCTGCTGGCTGTATTCGGCATTTCCCGACAAGTGGAAAAGGCGACCAAGGTCGGCTCGTTGATTCCTTGCCAAGGCTGCTCCCTGGAAGGCTGCGCCTACCGACGTAAACCTTACTTTTTGGATACGGTGAAAGACTTGTCTGACGATCATGAACCGGTCGTCCCATTCGAAGAAAACTCGAGTCCGCTCACGGTCGATGCCCGTTATTCGACCAGCACGCGAGCCTTGCGCAAGTGGGCTGATTCTCGCCTCACGCTCCAGCCTAAGAATGATGGCGGCTACGAAGCGGTTTTTGCCTACGATGGCACCACCTGCTCGAACATGGGGCACCCTATCCGCTACCTCTACCGCATATCGGTCGCGGGTCCGGAAAACGAATACAAGGTTCTGGCCGCTCGCTGCCATCCAGCGGAGGACGATTTCGGCCACGAGAAGCAATGCGAATACCTGAAAAACGCCTCCGCTCTGGATCGCGCCATCGCCCAGGAGACCCCGCTTGTCGGCCAGCCTTTGGAAGCCGTGTTGAGCTGGAGTCGCCCGGCGAGCTCCGCGGGTTGCTTTTGCGAGGCGGGCAGTCGCGAACGCAAGTGGGCTATCGCCTACGAGGTCCTGCACTTTCAAATGGCGCGCCTGGAGAAGGAGCGTCGCCCGGCCAGCTAGTGAACGTTTTCACCCTTTGGCGTTTCCATTTCGCGGCCCGCCTGTAGAACGGAGCTCAGTTTTCCACTTCATCCCGTAGCCGATCCCCCAAATATTCCCCTCTATGATCAAAGTTTGCGATATCGATCCTGCCGCCAAGGAGAAGCTTCCGCCACGGTTCCAGGACAAGTCCGGCATCGGCGTGCACTACGTCGACGCCTTCATCAAGCCCATGAAAGTGAAGCTGGACGACGGCACGCGCATCCAATGCAAGCGAAAGGGGCTGCAGCTGCAGCTTCGGGTGGGAAAAAAGCGCGGTTCCGGGCTGATGCGTCGTCTGGAAGTGAGCAAGGATCCGGTTGCGATGCTCGCCGCCGCACTGAAGGAAGCCGCCGACGAAGCTGGGGTGGAGCTGAAGCTGACCGAATCGGAGATTCTGATCTCCGGGCACGACGCCTAGCGTAACGCCTTTATCATGGCGATTTCCGAGGGGTCTTTGGACTTTGGAAACGGCTTGGGGTCGCTGGGGATGGCAAAGCCTTGGCTGAGGTAGAATCCGACGGATGGACCAGTTGGCGGGCTGAGCACGAACAGCGACTTCGCCTTGGCGCCCTTGGCCGCGGATTCCATCTCCATGAAAAGCGACTTGGCCACGCCGCGCATGCGGTAGTCGATGCTGACGTAGAGAGCCAGGATCTGGGAAAGGTCCTTGCGGGCTCCGTTTTTGAGCAGAGCGAAGCCGCACATGCGATCTCCGTCGAAGGCTCCGAACGCGACCGCGTCCGCCTCCAGTTCCCTTTGCCATACAGGAAGGCGTTGGTCCCAGAACGCTGGATCGGATGCGATCTCCGATTCCTCCTCGAAGCACTTGAGCTGATCGCCGACTCGCCGGTATCGCGTCTGCACGACCTCGTAGCGGTCGATATCGTAGACGCGTTTGAGTTCGTCGCTGCCAAGTTTCCTGAATTCGAGTGGAATGATCATTCGCTGGGTCGGAGAAGAGAAATCAGATCCATTGCTTGCAAGAAGATTCACCCGTCTGTAACGCAGGGCGGATGATTCTTCCCCTAGAAGACGGTTGTGGCGACATTTTGAGCAAAGCCCAGAAAGGGCTCGGCATCAGCACCGAAACGCTCGCGGAGCGGACGGGCGTTTCCGAGAGCATGATCCGGTCCATGCGCAAGGGCGACTACGATTCCGAGGCGGCGGCCCGCTTGGCGGCTGCTCTGCAGCTGAAACCGCAAGCCTTGCAGGCGATCGCGGAGGGACGTTGGCGCCCTGAGGAGCCCGCCGAGCTGACTGGTTTCGCTCACTTCTCCACCCCTTTCCACGATTGGCAGGTGAACGCGTTTCTAGTCTGGGACGAAGCGACACGAGCCGCGGTGGCCTTCGACACGGGCACCGATGCCAGCCCCATGGTCGAGACGCTCGAGCGAAAGGGGCTGAAGTTGCAGGCCCTGTTTCTTACTCATGCCCATCGCGACCATGTGGCTGGCATTCCCGCTTTGCGGGCCAAGAGGGAGTTTCCGATATATTTGAGCGCCTCCGAGCCCGGCGGGCCGAGGGGGGGCACCCGCATCGGCGCCGGAGAAACGAAACGCTTCGGCGGGCTCAGTATCGAAGGATTCGAAACCCCGGGGCACACCGAGGGCGGCATGAGCTTTCGCGTTGGCGGGCTCGGGCGGGGGATCGCCATCGTGGGCGACGCGCTGTTTGCGGGATCCATGGGAGGGACGTCGATCGAGGCCTACGAGCGCGGTATCGATTCGCTGCAGCGCATCCTCGAACTCCCTGAGCAGACTCGGCTCGCGCCGGGGCACGGGCCGCTGACCACGGTTGCGGAGGAGCTCCGGATGAACTGTTTCTATCGCGGCTAGCCTGGTCGCCTCACCAGCCGTTTACGCCTTGCCTTGCAAATCGAGGCCCACCTAGATTTCGCCCATGCCTAGTCCTCAGCGCACGCCCTTGTTCGACTTCAACGCCTCCCACGGAGGCAGAATGGTGGATTTCGCCGGTTGGGAGATGCCGGTGCAGTTTCAGAGCATCGTGGAGGAGCACAAGGCGACTCGGACGGCCGCGGGTCTGTTCGACGTGAGCCATATGGGGGAAGCGACGGTGGAAGGCCCGCAAGCGGAAGCGTTTCTCAACTACGCGCTTACCAACGACGTCTCGAGCATGGACGACGGGAAGGCCCTCTACAGCCTGATGTGCTATCCGAACGGCGGGGTGGTGGACGACCTGCTGGTCTACCGGAGAGCGGAGAACCGATACCTGCTTTGCCTCAACGCCGCAAACGCCGAGAAGGACCTGCGCTGGCTCGCCACGGAAGCGGAGAATTTCGATGTGGAGGTGAAGGACGTTTCCTCCTGTTACGGATTGATCGCGGTGCAAGGACCCAGGGCCTTCGAGATTCTGGAGCCCCTGGCGGATAGGGACTTGTCCACGCTCGGCTACTATCGCTTCGTCGAGGGCAAGATCGACGGAATCGATTGTCTGATCAGTCGAACGGGCTACACCGGGGAAAAGGGAGTGGAGCTGTTTGTGAGCTGGGAGGAAACGCAAGCTCTGGCCGAGGCCGTGCTGCGAGCGGGCGCTGATCTTGGCTTGGCGCTCGCGGGGTTGGGAGCCCGCGACAGCTTGCGCTTGGAGGCGGGTTATTCGCTCTATGGCCACGAAATCGACGAAAAGATTTCCCCGGTGCAGGCGGGACTGATGTGGACGGTGAGCCTCAAGAAGCCCGGCGACTTCATCGGCAAGGACGCCTTGCTCAAAGAAAAGGCGGAAGGGCCCACCCAGCGCATCGTGTTTTTCAAAACCGGATCGCGGCGCATCGCTCGTCCTGGAACTCCGGTGGTCCAGGAGGGCGCCTCGGTCGGCTCCGTCGTTTCCGGCACCTTTTCCCCGATCCTGAACGAAGCGATCGGATCCGCTTTGGTGGACGCCAGCTTGGTTAAGGCGGAAAACCTGGCGGTGGATCTGCGTGGGAAGGCCTTTACGATCGAGCTCACCAAACCGCCATTCCTCGCCCTCAATCCGCAGGGCTGACCATTTCTAACTTGTCCGCCGCATTCGGCCTGACAAATATCGGCCCCGCTTTCTCCTTTTATCCACAAACCTTTGTCTCCTCCATGAGCATACCGACTGACCTGAAATACACCAAAGACCACGAATGGCTGAAACTGCTCGATGACGGCTCCGCCATCATCGGAATCACCGATTTCGCCCAAAACAGCCTTGGCGATATCACCTTCGTGGAAGTGCCGGAGGTCGGGGACAGCTTTTCCGCAGGAGACACCTTCGGGGTGGTCGAGTCGGTGAAGGCCGCGTCGGATCTCTACATGCCGGTCGACGCGGAAGTGGTGGAGGTGAACGAGGGACTCGAAGACGCTCCGGAAAGCGTCAACTCCGATCCATACGAAACCGGCTGGATCATCAAGGTGAAGCTCTCCGAAGAAGCGAACCTGGACGACCTACTCGACGCCAAGGCATACGAGGAAATCGCTCAAGACTAGCGGCGCGCCCATCTGAAAGGCCGCGCTCGAAACCGCAAGCGCTTCGGCCTTTTTCATGCGCTCAAAACGTAGCAAAGCCCGGAAGCGCTCTCCCGGGCTTTTCTTTTGCGCCGATCAGCGTCAAAAGCTGTCAGCGGTTTATGAATACGAACTCCTGGGCCAGCTTTGTGCGCGTGGGGCGGGATCCCGAGGTCGGGCGTGTGAACTGCCATTGCGAAAGGGCGTCCTGAGCGGCGAGCACCATTCCGAGCTCCACGTCGCCGTCTATCCGGTCCAAGGTCGGCATGCGAACCTTTCCCCATTCGTCCACAAAGAAGGTGAACCTAGCCTTGGATCCTTCGTGTTCTTTGATGGCTTCCAGCGGTACGGCAGGATTGACCTGGTGAATTGGACGAATCGGCGTATCCAGCTTATGGGCACTCGTGAGCTCCTCCTTTTCTCGATTGTATCCAAAGATCTGATTCATGCGGGCCATGTCCATTCCCGTCGTCAGATCGAAGCTCAATACAGCGCCTTTGGCGGAAAAGTTGATATCCAGATAAGTCACGACGGTGCGACTCTTTCCATTGATTTTGGGAGGCGAGAACTCCCAACTGTGGATGACTCTGGCTATGGCTTCCACGAAATCGGGGTGACTCGCTTCGAGGTCCATCCAATCGCGCAGTTCGCCGGTGTGGTCGACTTCCATGGCGATGCGTACCTTTCCCTCCAGGTAGCCTTCGTTGAGCATGGATGGGGGGAACAATGGGCGACGGGTGACGTCGATCGTAAAATCGATACCGTGGGTATCGAGCGTGTAGTGTTCAGTCTCTGCTCTAGCGACTGCGCTCGCAAGGCCCGCTAGGAGACAGAGGCCCGCAATTAGACGTGTTTTCATCATCGGTAAACTCCTCTTTTTTCGTATTTTCGTTAGGTGGGGCCCTATCGTGTATACGCTTGGCAGGCGCGGATCACTTCACCGAATGCGCTGTTTTTCTCCTTGTGTATCGAGCGAGTAAATACATTGCGAAAAGGGCGAGGTGAAGATGTAAAAAAAACGCCCCGCTCGAAAAAACGGCTTCGAGGGCGGCGAGCGGGCGAACGGATCGGGCCGCTATTTTACAACTCCCACGCCGTTTTTGTTTTTGAAGCGAAAGGGCTGAGCCACGCGGGAGACCACGGGCTTGCCGTCCACTGTGGGGGTGTTGAAGCGCCACTTTATCAGGGCGTCTTGAGCGATGACCAGCAGCCGCTCGTCGACCTTGTCGTCGGCTTCCCGCAGCGTGGGGATGCGGACTCGGCCTTCCGTATCGATGAAAAAGTCGAAAATCGCGTTCACCTGCTCGCGCTCCTCCAGAAGGTCCACATGAAACTCCGGTTTCGCGATTTCGATGGGCTCGGGCACCTTGTCCAGTTCCCATACGCCGTAGATCCGGTACTCGTCGTCGGTCAGGATGTCGTTTCCGAACGGCAGGACGAGGTGGAATCCAGTCGTTTCGTAGACGACTCCGTCGAGGCGGAAATTGATCACCAGTCGGCTGGCGACTGGAGCTGGCTCGCCATCGGCGTAGGGGACGGAGAACTTCCAGCGATCGATCACGCGTTCCACCGAACTGGCGAATTCGAGATGGCTCGCTTCGATCAGAAGGTAGTCCGCGAGCTCGCCGAACTGGTTGACGAAGACGGCGAACACCGCCTTGCCCTTGAAGACGCCACGCTGCTTCAGAGCGGGCGGAAAGATCGGGTCTGGCCTGTTTTCGATGGCGAACTGGATCCGCGTCCGGGCGTTCGCGTCATAGCGATGCACCTCGGGCTCCTCCGATGAAAGAGGGCTGATAAACGCCATGCAGGCCGCTAGCAGGATCGTTATCTGTAGGAATCTCATTGGGAGCGAGGCGTCTCGGTTCGCTGATCGCGGGGATGAAACATAACAGCTTTACGCCAGCGCAAGGAAGATCCCTTCACTTCTACAAAATTTGAAGGGGTGCTTGTCTTTAGGGGGTATCTCGATGGTAATTCTCTGCCTCCGAATCGCTTCGGAGCTCTGACCTCAACCCCATGCAAATGCCAGACGACAAGGACCTCGACGAAGTGATGGATCGCTGGGACGCGGATTTCCGCAGCGACTCCAATCTCGCCTTTCGCGTAGTCGCGGAGGGAGCTCGGCGTCAGCGCGCCCAGGGCGCCACGGATTCGCTGATCGACTGGCTGAAGACGGCGCTGGAGCGCCCGGGGTTGGCGGCCGCGTTCGCGATTCTTTTCATCCTGGTGGGCGTTGGCATCGGACAGTTCCTGCAGCTTCGGGCTCGTTCTACGGAGGAGGATCTAACTTTGACCTATCGGCTTACCATCGATCCTTTGTATCGCTTAAAAGCGGTGGCCGGGGTGGATGACTTGAACAGCAGCGACGCCTTGAAGTCGCCTCGGCTCACCGAGGAACAGGCCAATGTGCTGTTGAGCAGTCTAGGTTGGCTGCAGGGGGAGCTCGGACTCTCGGAGCCTCAGTACGAGAAGATCTCCGCCCTGCACAGCGACTACGAGCGCGAGTTCGACGCCTTGTTCGTTGAACTCATTCAGTCGCACCAAGCGTACCAGGAAATCGATAGCAAGCGGCTCGCAAACGATGTCATCGACTATTTCGAGCTTTATCAACTGCTGCAGGAGCAGCGTCGCTTGAGCGAGGAATCCTCGCGACTGACCTCCGAGCTGATGCAAAAGGTTTCCCAAATCATAGAGCCTGCCCAGCGTGAGCGCTATCGTAAGCTTTTGCACAACGTATACCCCAACTTTGCCAAAGCTGGCGATGCCCGCAGGGATGTCTGAACGCGACGTAACGGATCGAGACCTGATGCAGGCGTTGGTTGCTGGCAACCAGCGGGCGCTTGATCGCATCATCGAGAGATGGGAACGTCCGCTCTATTCCTTCGCCTTCCGCTACCTGCAAAACGAAGCCCTGACCCGCGACATCGTGCAGGAGACCTTCGTGCGCGTCTACACGAAGCGCGAACGCTACAATCCGGACTTTCCGCTTTCCTCGTGGATTTTCACGATCGCGGCCAATCTTTGCAAAAATCGAGCTCGCTGGCGCATGCGCCATCCTGAGGTCTCGCTGGAAACGCCGATCGGAGGCGAGGATGGCAAGGACGCCCTGCGCATGGAGGACGTGGTCGCTACGGAACAGCCGCAGCCCGGGGAGCGCTTGCAAGCCGACGAGGAGCTGAGGGCCCTCAAGCGAGTAGTCGCCAGCTTGCCCCACGATTTGAGAACCGCCGTGCTGCTGCACCACTACGAAAACGTTTCCTACAAGGAAATCGCCGATATCGTCGGCTGCTCGGTGCGTGGGGTGGAGACCCGTCTCTACCGGGCTCGAAAGCTCCTGCGGGTTCGGATGAAACAGGTTTTAGGAAGCGAAGACGCAGCGGAAAAAAAAACGACATTTCCCGCTAGCTCCTTCTCGCTTTCCGAACTGGGCCATCTAGCCGACGGCTGAGAGCGAGAGGAGCTTCGGAAAAGGTCGCGTGAGGACAGCGGGCCCGGAGTGGCGAGAAACGAGGCCTTGTTGGTTCGAGCCTTGTCGAAGCAGCGTCGGGCGCCGCTAACGCATCGGGCTGAGTCCCAGTCGGACGCGCTTGCGCAAAGCGATGGATTGAGCCTCGATCTTGTCCTCGGCGCAGAAGATGCGGTTTCGCAGGGAATGCTCCCTCGAATGGGTCCTCAGAAGCTCGTCGACGCAATTCGCCTCGAGTTGCGAAAACGTTCGATCCAAATGCTTGCCTTTGAAGATGAAGCGAAACTCCAAGCCATGGGAGTGGTTGTTGACCTCGATCGATAGCTCTTCGATCTGCCGGCAGAAGCGAGTGACCATGGTCAGATCGTCGGCAAATTCCACCATGCGAAGCGAGGCTTGCTGGTCGAGATTCGCTTTGATGCTTTCCTGAGGCGCCCGATTCGAGAAGCCGTAGGAAATGCCAAGGCTGGGAAGCCGTTCGGCGGCCCAGGCCTTCACGGCATGCGGACTGGAAAGCGAAGCGAGTCGAATGGCATCGGCGTATCGAACGTGAGCTTCGATGAATTCCTCCAAGGCGAGGTCCTCCGAGGATCTCGCTTCATCGCCAATGATATCCGGCAGCATCCGGTCCGCTAGACTGCGAAGCGAACGACCGAGCGGGACCATGTTGGCTCCGGGACGGGCGCTCGTAACGGCGGGAGGACCGCCTGGTTTTGGAAAAGGTGCGATCATAAAACAATTCTCTTTCTTTACGAGTTGGTTAGATCGCCAGGTGGTATCCAAGCACCTGACGTTTGTATCCACATGTTCGGGACCTAGCGGTCCACATTAGTAGATCGTCAGGAAAACAACCAAGTATTCGGGAAACTGCAGAATTTTGATAAAAATCACATCCCGAGCCCTGCCCTTGCGAACTCGACGAGCTGCTGGAACGGAGAGCCTTTAAGGGCTACTGAGTAGCGTTCCCATTTTCCATAGGGAAGCCAATCCAGGCCGCCCGAAGCTTGCTTCTCTAGTTCGCTGGATCGCTCGCGTTTGAGCCAAGTCACCCGAGCTCTCCGGAGCGCGCGCTTTCCAGCTTGCTCGGCTAGCGATGAGAAAAACCTCCAGCTCCCAGCAGCGGCACTGGCTCGTCGATTCTGCGATTCAGCGACGACATATTTAGGAGAGTATTCAAAGATTAACTACGCTGCGCCTCTCCAATCGCCGAGTCGAGTCTCCCTCCCGATGGGGACGGTGGGGCGATGCCCTGCCGGAGAGGTTCGCCGCTGGCGCAGGGGGCGGTTTAAAAATGAAGATTCATTCTACGACGATCGTGTAAAGAACTCCTCATTTTCTAATCGCGAATATCAATTTCACTTTACACTCCGACCCGAACTCTAATTAATGAACAGCGTTTCTTAGGTATACATTCGTACGCCTGCTGAAGCCTCGCGAAAGCGTGCTTCAACCCTCCGTCATCCCCCACACACAGCAAGATGTCTAAATCCTCATCCGACAAGGCGAGCAACGATCGCGCCCTAAGGTTTTATCGCGATGTGCTTGGCCTCGAACGGCTTCACTACGGTATTTGGAAAGAAAGCGACGAGTTGACCTTCGACGCTTTGAAACGAGCGCAGCAGCGCTACGAGGATCTGTTGATCGACAGCATCCCTGAAGACTGCTCGTTGGTGCTGGATGTTGGCTGCGGAACGGGCGAGATGTGTATGAACCTGCAGAAGCGCGGTTTTCAGGTGGAGGGACTCTCGCCAGATCGCAACCAGAAGAAGATGTTCGCGGAAAAGATAAAGGCTCCGTTCCACCACACCAAGTTCGAGGAATTCGAACCGGAGGAGGATCGCTACGATTGCATCATCATGAGCGAATCCGCCCAGTACATCCCGATGGAGCGCCTTTTCAAGGTTGCCCGCAAGGCGCTGAAGCCGGGTGGGCATCTGATCGTTTGCGACTATTTCGTGCGTGACCACGACGCGGGAATCTTGTCCAAAAGCGGCCATTGCTACGAGACCTTTCAAAAGCTTTCCGCTGATCAGGGCTTCAAGGTCATCCATCGCGAGGACATCACGGAGGCCACTGCCAAGACACTTGAAATGGGCAAGGAGATCGTGGATCGGCTCCTGGCTGGCTTGGATATCTTCACGGAGCGTTTCCGTGAGCGAAACCGTTTGTCCTACCGGTTCGTCTGCTGGCTTTTAAGGAAGAAGATCAAGAAGGCGCAGGACCAGTTGCCCTTGCTCGATGCCCAACGATTCTGCGAGGTGAAGCGCTACGAGTTTTTCCTTTTCCAAGCGTTGCCGACGGCCAGCGCGATCGACGAAGACGAGGAATTGGCGGCCGGAGCGGCCTAGCGTTTGCCCCGAAAGTGACGGCACGCGAGCTGTCTTGGCTTTGCGAATACGGCGGAATCGCGACGAAGTCCCAATCTGGTTTGAGCTTTGCTCGGATGTGGATTTAGTGGACGCATGATCATTCCTAAGACCCCGAAGCTCTCGCCGGAACAGATAAAGGAACTGCGGGACATTGTTGGCGAATTCCAATGTTCCATCCAGGAGATTGTGGGCGCTGGGCAAAACGTTTACGCCATCGTAGGCGACGAGCGTCACGAATTGATGATCAATCGGATCGAAGGGTTGAGCTACGTCGATCGGGTGGACACGATTCAGTCGCCGCACAAGCTGCTTGATATCAGGTCGGAGCTGCGCAACCACCGCGTTCGATTCGGCGGGGTGGAGTTGGGCAAGGAGCTGCTGCTGATCGGCGGTCATTGCACGATCTCTCCCAAGGAGCCAAACCTGTTCTACGAGACCGCTCAGGCCCTGAAAGAGGCGGGCATCCACGGTTTGAGGGGGGGCGTTTGGAAGCCGCGCACGAATCCGTATTCATATCAAGGAGACGAAAAGGCTTTGGAGATTCTCATGGAAGCCTCCGTTAGGACGGGGTTGCCGGTGAACACCGAGGTGATGAACGAAGAGCAGTTGGACATCGCTCTGGACGCAGGGGTTCACATGCTGCAGATCGGGACGAGAAACGCATTGAACTATTCGCTGCTGCAGCAAGTCGGGAAGCGTATCGCCCAACGTGATACGGTAGTGCTGCTGAAACGCGGGCGTCACATGGGACCGGTCAACGAATTCATCTCCGCTGCGGAATATATCGTCAACTTCGGCAATCCGAACGTGGTGCTCTGTCCGCGCGGGACTTTGCCTGGCTTGGAAGGCTATCGGAATCATCCCGACGAATCGGTGACGCCGCTGCTTCGGGAACGCACCTGGGCTCCGGTGGTCGTCGACCCTTCGCATTCGGTGGGCAAGGCGATGTATGTCGAATCCTGCAGCATGGCCGCGGTGGCCTACGGGGCGGACGGGTTGTGTATCGAATCGCACCTCGATCCGGTGTCTGGCCTTGGGGACGACCCTAAGCAAGCGATCACCCCGGATGCGTTCAAGGCCCTGGCTGAAAAGTGCCGAGCCATCTGGAAGCTGAGGAATCCGTGAGCCAATGTTTGCGGAAGGAGCGAAAGTTTAGCCTTTCAATCGCTGGCCCCTTCGGGTGTCTTGCGGTCATGGATGATGCTCTAGAGGCTAGAATCGCTCTCGGAAAGACCTTGGTCAGGGAGCAAGTCGAATATTTTTCCGCCCAGTTCGGAAACGTCGCGAGCGAGTGGAAGCACGATGGATCCCGAGTGACGGAGGCGGATATTCACCTTTCGCTGGTTTTCGCGGACGCCATTGGCGAAGCCTTTCAGAAGGACCAGTTTTTCAGCGAGGAGCTGGACCATGGTCAGAAGTCGATCCCTGCTACCTCGACCTACGCGTGGTTGCTGGATCCGATCGATGGCACGAACAACTTCGCTCGTAGGATTCCAACCTGCTCCATTTCTCTGGCCCTTCTGAAGGATGGGAATCCGGTCTACGGTTTCATCTGGGACCATGCATCAAGAAAGCTGATACACGGCGGGTCGGGAGCGGGGTTGTGGCTTGACGACAAGAAGGTCGAGCGGACCGATGCGCCATTGAACGGTCAAAGCCTGATCTGCGTACAAGGTCAGGGGCATGAGGAGGCCATCGCGGACGAGAACGCCTTGCAGCGCACTTTCAAGTTGAGAGGGTTCGGGAGCAGCGCCCTTCACATGGCCTATGCCGCTTTGGGCTGGACCGACGGCGTGATCGCTCATCGCGTCAAGTCCTGGGATATCGCAGCCGGTATGGCTCTCTTGTCGGCCGTCGGTGGCTGCACCCGATTTTTCGATACCGAAGTCTTTCCCATCCGCTCCTTCAACTCGAAAGCTGAAGGCTTCGGGCATATCGCTGGCACGGTAGAGATGTGCGATCGAATCGAGAAGGCGACCGGCCGGACTTGTCGCTACACCTTCTAGCGCCCGTTTCGTTCGCTCGCCGCCGCGGCTCGGGCAAGCGCGAGCTTTGTTCAATCTGCCAAAAGAGCGAGGCCCCCTCTAGAATTTCCAGATCATCGGGATGATGACCATGGCGACCACGAAGCAAAGCAGGTTGAGCGGTCCACCGATTTTGGCGAAGTCGGAGAATCGGTAGCCGCCCGCGCCGTAGACGTAGGTATTGGTTTGGTACCCGATCGGAGTGGAGAAGCTCGCTGAGGCGGCGATCGCCACGGTGAAGATGAAGGGCCGCATGCTGACGCCGAGGGTTTCGGCGATGCCGATGGCGAGGGTGGCCATAAGGACGGCTGCGGCGTTGTTGGACAGGATCTCGGTGAGCACGTTGGTCAGGAGATAGACGCAGGCCATCATGACCAGCGGGCGCCAGGTTTCGTTTGTGAAATAGGTCACGCCGTCGATCAGCTTGTCCGCGAGCAAGGTGGACGCCCCGGTTTCGGACATGGCCATGCCGAGGCTCAACATGCCAAAGATGATGAAGAGGATGTTCCATTGCACCGCCGCGTAGCCGTCCTTGGGGCGAATGCAATGGGTGACGAAGAGGGCCACCACCGCCACCACCGCAGCGACCTCGATGCGAGCGATACCGGTAGAGGCGCAGGCTACGACAGCGGCGATGGCCGCCACTGCGGTGAAGCTTTTCTTGTGGTCGGAGCGCGAGGGAATCGCCTGGTGTTCCATCAGGATGATGTCTTCGCTGCCGCTCATGTTCTGGATCGCCTCCTCGGTGCCCAACAGCAGCAAGGTATCGCCAAATTCCAGCCGAAGCGTTCCAAGCTGGTCGCGCAAATTGCGTCCGTTTCGGTGGATAGCGAGCACCACGAGTCGGTAGCGCTGGCGGAAGTTCACCTCCTCGAGCGTCTTGCCGAGGATTTCGGAATTAGGGCCCAGAATGCCCTCCACGATCAGCCCCTCGTGCGCGTTGATGTGTTCCAGTCCCAGTTCGCGTTCCGCGGCAAGATCGATGCCGTCGATGCTACGAGCTTGAGCGAGTCCCGAGGCCCTGCAGGCTAGGAAAAGCCGGTCCCCGGCGGAGAGTTTGACGCTATTCATGCGCCCTTGCAGGGAAACGCCCGAGCGCACAAGATCGATGACTCGCATCCCGCTGGTTCGCTTGAAGCCGGCTTCCTTGAGCGTCTTGCCGATCGCTTCCGATCCGGTGCTGACGAAGGCTTCGGCGATGTATTCCCGACGTTCTTCCTCCGACAGGATGGAGGTGAGGGTCTCTCGCCAAGGAAGTAAGCGGTTTCCGAATACGAGCAGATAGATCAATCCAGCGATGAAGATTGGGATGCCGACGTAAGCGAACTCGAACATGCCGAGCGGCTCTTCGCCAGCGGTCTCAGCGATGCCGCTCACGATGATGTTGGTGCTGGTGCCCAGCAGAGTGCAGGTTCCGCCCAGAATGGAAGCGTAGGAAAGCGGTATCAAAACTTTGGATCCCACTACGCCGATCTTGTTGGAAAGCATCAGCACGATCGGCATCATCACCACCACGACCGGCGTATTGTTGATGAAGCCGGACACGATCCCGGCGATGAGCATGATGACCAGCAGGAACGGGCGATAGCTGAACTTGCTCAATCCCTGCATGCGACGCGTCAAGCTGTTGATCACTCCTGTCTTTTCCAACGCGGCGCTGAGAATGAACATCGCTCCCACGGTGATGGGAGCTGGGTTCGAAAAGACCGAGAACGCCTGCTTCGAATCCAGGATCCCGGTCGCCAGAAGAATGGCGAACACGCTGAGAGCAGTGACGTCCGCTGGAAGCTTCTCCCAGATGAAGCTCGCCAGAGCGAAAAGGAGCAGGGCGAAAACGAATGCGATTTCCCAAGTCATCTGTGGGTAAGGAGGTCTCGCTAAAGGAGGAGCGCTAGCTCTGAGCTGGCGGGTACCAAACGTAGAGGAAGAGATAGACCAGCACTCCTGTCACCGAAACGTACAGCCAGATCGGATAGGTTACGCGGGCCCACTTCTTGTGCAAGGCGCGGCGGTCCTTTATTCCCAGATAGGCTGTTCGCAGCACCAGAACGGGAATGGTCATGGCTAGAATGATATGCGAGATGAGCATGCTGTAGTACACCACCCGAATGAAGCCTTCGCCGTTGAAAGGCGTGTGCACCGTATTGGCGATGTACTTATGGTAGAGGTAGCCGATGAGGAATATCGCGGAAACGATGATCGACGAGCCCATCAGGGCGCGGTGGGCCTTTTCGGCTTTCGATTTGATAGCGATCAATCCCGCCACGATGAGGACGGTGGCGATCGCATTGAGGGCCGCGTTCAGAGCTGGAATATCGCTTACGTTCATGAATGGAAAACCCACTTATGAGAGTATCCAACGATCGATTACGAGCGAAAAGAGCACCGCAGGCAGATAGAGAATGGAGTTGAAAAACAGCTTTCTGGCTGCGAGATCGCGATTGACGGACGTCGCGAATCGGTAGGATCTCACGAGAATCCAGATGCCGAATACGAGCGCCATCGATCCATAGATCCATGAGCATTGTCCCCAAAGGATCGGCAGCAGGCTGATCACGAGCAGCGCCACGGCGTTCGCCGTAGCCCAAGCCCCGGCCTTGCGGCCGCTCGGATCGATCACGGTGAGCATGGGGAAGCCGGCGGATTCGTAATCCTTGCGAAAGGTCCAGGCGATAGCCATGAAATGGGGAATCTGCCAAACGGTGAGGATGCCGAAAAGCACCCAGCCTAGCGAGCTGATGGCCCCTTCCGCCGCGGCCCAGCCGATCAAGGGGGGCAAGGCGCCGGCGATCGCGCCCACCTCGGTGGCCCAACGGGTCCTGAGCTTGAGCGGGGTGTAGAGCGCGATGTAGCTCAGGATGGTGCCCAGTCCGAGCATGCCTGCCAGCAGGTTCGCTCCGAGGCTCAGCTGGCAAACCCCTACGACAGAGAGGGCGACGCCCAGCCAAAGGGCTGCTCGCGAGCTCACCTGGCCAGATGGCAGGGGGCGCTCCCGGGTGCGCTTCATGATGGCGTCGGTTTCCCGCTCGTACCATTGATTGAGCGTAGCGGCACCCGCGGCGCACAAGGCGGTGCCGACCAGAAAATTGAAGAGCAGCCAGAGATCGCGTTCCGGCAAGGCAGCGAGATAGCCCACCAGGGCGGTGATGACCGAGAGCAGACTCAAGCGCGGCTTCGTGAGCTCGTAGTATGCGGACCAAGCGATGGCTTTGGTGCTCGAATCGCTACCTAGCCTGGCCGGTGTGGGCAGGCTCATGCGTTCTGATTGCTTCACGTTCACGCTTGGACGGTGTGACCGAGGCTGGTGGCTTCGCCTTTGGCCGCGGGATTCCTCGCATCGGAGGCGGCGGAGGTTCGGTCCAGTTTGGATTTGAGGCTTCTGTACGTCATTGACCAGCAAAGGGCCAAGGTGAATGCCCCGTTGAGCATGTGCAAGGTCGTGACATGCTCATTGCGCACTTTCCAGATAACGAGGGCGCCAAGCGCGACTTGTATTAGGAGGAGAAATAGCAGGCCGATGGAGGACTTGAGCAAAGCGGCGCGAGCCGCGGGCTCCTTCCAGATGCGAACGCAGTAGGCGACAAGGGCCGCGGTGACCACGACGGCACCGACTCGGTGAGCGAAATGGATTGCGATTTCGAAAGTGAATACCGGCGGGATCAGGGTGTCGTGCGGGGTCAATGGGAAGGTGGGGATGGCCAGACCCGCGTGAGCGTGCCGCATGATGGCGCCTACGATCAGCTGGAGCACGATGGCGGCGCAGGCAAGCAAGCCCCAAGTGGAGAGCGAGGACCTCGGCTGCTGGGCGAAGCCGGCGTTGCGCTCGATCCAGGAGCGGCTGTTGGAGATCACGAAAGCGATAAGCAGGCAGAGGAAAAGTTGGGCCAAGGTGGCGTGGGCTACCGCGAAGCTCTGCGCGTAGAGATTGTGGTCGATGTCCAAATTCAGCTGATCGAGCTTCACCCGGAGTCCTCCCAGCAAGCCTTGGAAAATGACGAGTCCTACCAGCCAGTTTCCCATAGATCGAACTCGAGGCGCCGCCTTGGAGAGGTGGGCGAGCACGCACATGCCGATGGAGAGCAGGCCCATCACCATGCCCAGCAGGCGGTGCGAATGCTCGGCCGCCATGTCGCGATTTTCCAGCCAGCCCTCCGGGTTGATGGACCCATTGGAAAGCGGCCAGTCCAGAAAGGCCATGCCGGCTCGGATGGTGGTGGTGAAGCCCCCCGCGTAGAGGAGAAACGTGATCCATACGAGCGACGCCAGCCCGAACCAAAAAAGGGCGGGCTTGTAGTCGAAATCTGTCTTTCTGTCGGCTTTTACTGGCATTTTAGGCATGGGCTGCTTCTTTAGCGAAACAGTATGAACGCGCTTCACTTCTTTCTCGCGACGGCACGACGCTCGAACAGGACAGGCATTCTCCAGCTGCTGACGGTCCTCGGGATCACAGCAGGGCTATTGGGATGCGCCCAAAAAAACGAAAGTCAAGAAGATGACAATGAGGAGGGTTATCCCTTAATCGGAGTAGTTCAATCCGTTGATGCGGAACGGCTGCAAATGACGGTGGCTCACGAGGAGATCCCCGGCTTCATGGAGCCCATGACCATGGTCTTTCGCGTGGGCGCGGGAGACATAAAAGTGGTCGAGCCGGAGATGCGCATCAAGGCTCGCTTGGTGCGGGACGAGGATGGCGGTTTCCGTTTGACCAAGATCTGGCCCATCGACGACCGGGCGGCCAAGGAGATGCGTGAGGTTAATAAGCGCCTCGCGAAGCAGGCCGAAGCGCTCGGCTCTGGGTATTATCTCGCCGAGGGCGACAGCCTGCCGGATTTCGCCCTTTTGGACCAGTTCGGCGAGGTGGTGAAACCGGAGGACTATGAAGGAAAGGCCTTCATGATAAACTTCATCTTCACTCGCTGCACCGACGCCAAGATGTGCCCGCTCTCCACCTCCAAGATGGCTCGCCTGCAGAAGATGGCCCAGGAGGCGGGGCTCTCGAACCTGGAGTTCATATCAGTGACTCTGGATCCGAAGTTCGACACGCCGGGAGTGCTGCATTCCTACATGGAAGCCTATGGGATCGACGGGCAGAACTTCCGTTTCGTGACCGGCGAAAAGGCTGCGGTTTACCAGCTGATTCGAAGCATGGGGGTGACCAATATTCAGGATGGCGAGGAAAACATCATCCATAGCCTCGCCACCAGTCTCGTCGGGCCCGACCGCAAGATCGTGATGCGCTCCACCAAAAGCGCTTGGGAGCCGGAAGCGTTCCTGGAGGCTGCGAAAGCCCTTTGAGCTTGGATCGCGCGATCCGTGGCGTCTCCTGTCTGGCAACTCTTTTTTGCAACGTTGCAAAAAGGAGTGGCAGCTCGCGATTGGGTAGGGACTGAGCTAGGCCGTTGCGTCCGGCTGGAATCTGCTTCGCAGGGAAGCTCGATCGTTGATTCGCTTCGGGTCGATCGCTCCGCTGCTTGCGGCACGCTGTAGGTCGCCGGGTCGAGGCGACAAGGCGGAATGGCGGGTCAACGCCCCTCTTGCAGTGGGCGGTTGGCTTGGTTCAGGCGCCGCGCTCTCTGAGGCATTTCCCGAGCCTCGAATCGGTCGCCGGAGCCTTGCTCTCTGGCCCACCTACTCGTGGCGCAGGGCTTCCACTGGATGCAGGTTGGCGGCTCGCACCGCGGGCAGAAATCCGAATCCGATGCCGATCAGCGAACACACCGCCACGGCGGCTCCGATCCAAAACCAAGGGATGATCATGGAAGCGTTGAGTTGAGTGGCCACGATGTTGCCAGCGACCATGCCGACTAGGATTCCCACCGCGGCCCCCACTTCCGATAGGAACACCGCCTCCAGCAGAAACTGCGAGAGGATGCCGCGCTTGCGGGCGCCAAGCGCTTTGCGCACTCCGATCTCGCGCGTGCGCTCCGTCACGCTGACCAGCATGATGTTCATGATGCCGATGCCGGCGCAGGCCAGAGCGATGCCGCTGATGCCGAGTCCGCCTGCCCCGATGTAGAGGGCGAGTTGTGCGTACTGGGCTTGCAGGGCTTGATTGGAGGTGATTTCGAAATTGTTTTCGTCCTCGGGCAGCAGGCCGCGAGCGATGCGCATCTCGCCGATGGCGATGTCCTCGACGCGCTGCATGTCCAAGGCGTCGTCGGCCTGCACGGCGATTTCCATGCTGCGTCGCCGGTGCCAGTTGTTCTGCACGAATTTAGTGATCGGGATGAGGGCGATGCCGTCCAGAGAGTTGCCCATGAACTCGCCGCGCTTTTCCAGCACGCCCACCACCGTGTACCACTCGCCGTCCATGTTGATCTGCTTGTCGATCGGGTCCTCGTTGATGAAAAGCTCGTCTAGGAGCTCCTGTCCAATGACGGTGACAGGGCGGTTCAGCTCGACGTCCGCAGGAGTGATGTTTCTTCCGAAGGCAAGTTCGTACTTGTTGGTGATGAGATAGTTCTCGTTGGTGCCGATGATCCGGATACGCGGTTGCGTGCGATGGTCGCGGTAGCGGGCTCGCTCTCCGCCATCGGTCGACGTCAAGGTCGTAGGGATGCCGAGCTCGTCCATGGCGAACTTGAAATCCTGGGCTTCGCTCGGGCTGATGGGGGGCCGTCCCCAGAAGCGTCGCCGCGAGCCGGGAGCCAGCTGCAGGGCCGGGTCCTTGGCGATTTGCAGCACGTTGGCCCCGAATACGCTGAAGCTGGTATCGATGCTGTGCTTCATGGCGGAAAGGGCGGTCATGACGCCAACTACCGAAAAAACGCCGATCGCGACTCCTAGGATGGTGAGCGAGGAGCGCAGGATGTTCGAACCCAGCGAGGTCATGGCCTGCTCGATCAGGTCGGAAAAGAGGAGTCTGCCTTTGCTTTTTCTACTCATGACGCAAGGCGTTGGCGGGTTCGAGTTTGGAGGCCATGAGGGCGGGCACGAATCCGGATAGGATGCCGGTGGCTACCGACAGCAGAAAGGCCACCGCCATCAGCTCGAAGGAGAGGCTCGCGGGGAAGGTCGGCAGCAGATGCTTGACGAGAAACAGCGAGCCGTAGGCCAGGGTGAGCCCGATCACGCCGCCCAGCAGGCAGATGGAAACCGCCTCCATGAGAAACTGGGTGAGAATGGAGCTTCGCCGGGCTCCGATGGCTCGACGGGTGCCGATTTCCTTGGTGCGTTCCTTCACGCTGACGAAGGTGATGTTCATGATGCCCACCGCTCCGACGAAAAGCGAGAGGCCGGTGATCACGAATCCGGCGATGGCGATCCCTGCTTTGACCGGGCCGATGGTCTCTTCGATGGCGTCCGAGGCGTTGACCTCGAAATCGTTTTCCTCGCCCGGCTCCAGGCCGCGCACGCGCCGCATGGCGCCGATGATCTCGTCGCGCGCCGCTTCGCGATCGGTTTCCGGTTTCTTGACTACGCGAATTTCCGCCCCGTTCCAGCGCCGCCAGCCCACGAAGAACTTGCGGGCTGTCTGCAGCGGGAGGATGGCTTGGTTGTCGAAGCTGGCGAACCCGAGGAACTTTCCTTGCTCCTCCAAAGTGCCGATCACGGTGAAGGAGATGCGAGCCAGCTTGACCCGTTTTCCGATCGCGCGATCCTCCTCGCCGGGAAAGAGCGTCTTGACCACGCCTGCTCCGAGGATGACCACGTTTTGTCCGGACGTCGCTTCGGTGGGGGTGAAAAATCGACCTTGCTCGATGCTGGCGGTGTTGACGAAGGAAAAGTCGGCGTTGGAGGCGGTCATCTGGATGCCGTTCAGCGAGCGATCCTCATAGGAGATGCCGCGCTGGAAGCTCAGGATGGGAACCGCGATCATCAGTCCGGAATTGGGCGTGTCGGCGATGATCTCATTTAGCTCCTCGGCATAGCTGGTCTCGAGGTTGGGGCGATTGCGGTACTTTCTCCAATCGTCGCCTACGTCCTTCCAAGGGAATTTCTGAACGTAGAAATGGTCGTCGCCCAGCATGCTCATACTGTTGCGAAATCCTGTATTGATTCCGTTGATACCAATGCCGATCGATATGACGGCCCAAACGCCGATGATCACGCCAAGCGCGGTGAGCAAGGAGCGCACCTTGTGCTCGCGCAGCTGCTCTCCCGCGATACGGGCGCTTTCCTCGAGGTCGTTGACGAGGCGTCTGAAGGCGGAGCGTTTCATGACTAGGAGGTGACCGGTCGCTCGATCGGAGTATCGCTTTCGATCAATCCGTCGCGGAGCCGGACCAACCGCCGGGCGTGTCGAGCGATGTCTTCCTCGTGCGTCACTAGGATAATGGTGTTTCCCTTTTCGTAAAGTCCTTCGAAGAGCTGCATGATCTCCTCTCCGGTCTTGGAGTCGAGATTTCCGGTCGGTTCGTCCGCCAGGATGATGGAGGGATCGGTGACGAGAGCCCGGGCGATGGCGACGCGTTGCCGCTGTCCACCGGAGAGCTCGTTCGGGCGATGGTCGATTCGATTGGCCAGTCCTACCTGGTCCAAGGCGAACTTGGCCCGCTCGACTCGATCCTTTTTGGCCATGCCCGCGTAGACCAGCGGCAGCTCCACATTGCGCAAGATGGTGGCCCGAGGAAGCAGGTTGAAACTCTGGAAAACGAAGCCGATGCGGCGATTCCGTATGTCAGCCAAGGCGTCGTCGTTCATTTTCGCAACATCCTCGCCGCCGAAGAAATACTGGCCCTCGGAGGGCGTGTCGAGACAGCCAAGCATGTTCATCAAGGTGGACTTGCCGCTGCCGGAAGGCCCCATGACCGCCACGTAATCGTTCGGGTAGATTGGCAGATCGACGCCGTCCAAGGCGTGCACCTTGGCTTTTCCGAGGTCGTAGATCTTCTTAACCCCTGTGATTTGGATGATCGGGTCGCTCACTTTTGGAAGCTAAACTCCTTCTTCGTCTCGGCCTTCTTGACCGGTTTGTCGTGTTCCAGCTCGCGAGTGAGGACGCGGTATCCGCCAGTTATGATCTCTGCGCCCTCCTCGAGTCCCGATTTGATTTCGATGGAGCGGTTGTCCGCCAGACCGGTTTCCACGCGCACCAGTTTGGCCACGCCGTCCTGGAAGAGAAAGACCACCCGTTCCAGTCGATCCGCTCCTCGGGCTGCCCCTCCGAAGCGAGGGCCGTCCTCGCGGGCATTTTCTCCGGCAGGCTCTCGATCTTCTTCTGCCTCGTTCGTTCCAGAGCCATTTTCACCCAACTGCTCGGCCACGACGTCTCTGGAACGCACGGTTACCGATTGCAGGGGAACCTTCACCACGTCCTCAACGGTGGCGGTGCGGATGTCGGCGGTGGCCGTCATGCCGGGACGAATGCTCGAGTCCGGACTTTCCAGCCTCACCTTGACCAGAAACGTGGTCATCTGGTCGCTGTTTCCCCCGTTGCCTTCCTCGTTGGCGGAGTTGGCGATTTCGGTGACCACGCCGTCGAACTTCCTGTCGTTGAGCGCCTCGATCTCCACGCTCGCCTTGTCGCCGATCTTGACCTGCGTGATGTCGGTCTCGCTCACCTCGACGCGCACTTCCATCTGTGAGAGGTCGGCCACGCGCAGGATTTCCGTGCCCTCGAACTGTCCGGTGCCCACGACGCGGTCGCCGAGCTCCGAACTGAGAACGGTGATGGTGCCGGCGATCGGGGCGAAGGTGGTGGCTTTGGCCAGGGAGTCCTTCGCTTCCTTGAGCGACATTTCCTGCTGTTCGATGCGGGATTGCGTCGCTCGGTAGGAGGCCTTGGCCACTTCGAGCGCGGTTTCCGCTTCATCGATCTGCTCCAGGGTGGCGTAGCCCTTGTCGTAGAGATTCTTCAGGCGCTTCAGGTCCAGCTCCGACTGCAGCATGCGGGCCCTGGCTTCCTCGGAATTGGCCTGCGTGGCTCGCAAGGCGGCTTCCTGCTGAAGCACCTGAGCCTCTAGGGTGTCCGGATTGACGCGAACCAGAAGGTCGCCCTTTTCCACTTTCTGGCCGTCCTTCACCGGCAGCTCCACGATTTCGCCGCCGACTTCGGAGGAAATCTTAACTTCCACCTCCGGGTAGATCTTGCCCGTCGCGGTGACCGTCGCCGTGATGTCACCGCGCTGGGCTTTGCCGACGGTGACCTCGGTGACGGTGTCGCCTTTCTTGAACTTGCTCACGGCGAAGAGAGCGACGCCGATGACGACGATTGCGGTGATCCAATAACGTTTTTTCATGAGGACAAGGAAAGGGGTTGAAGGGGATCAAGGCTCGATGGGGAGGTCCGCATCGTCCTCGAGGGGAACGTTCCAATCGATGCCATGGCGTTCCAGTATGGTGCCTTCCACTCGGGCGAGGGTGATGTCGGATTCGATGGCTTCCAATCTGGCGTCGAGGAGCGAAAGCTTGGCTTGGTCGAGGTCCCTCTGGGCTTCCAGGAGGGTGCGAAAGGTGGAAAGGCCTTCGTCGTATTTTCCGCGCTCCTGCTCGTAGGTGGCCTGCTGGAGCTCCACCACCAGCTCCGCGGCGTACAGCCGCTCGGCGCTGGCCAGTCGATCTCGCCAGGCGCTGCGGGCGCTGCGCAAAAGGTTCTGTCGGATTTCCGCCAGCTGGATTTCGCCTTGCTCGATGCGCCATTCGGTCTGCTTGAGGGTCGCTTTGGCGGAGCGTTGCCCCCATGGGAGGGTGAAGCTCAGGCGCATGCCCCAGTCGTCGCCACGGCGATCGAACGCTTCGCTGAAGGCGTCCTCTCCGCTTATGGGAGAGAGGCCGTTGTAGGAGCTGGACAAGGTTAGGTCGACCTGGGGACGGCGTTCGTTCTTGGCCAGTATGCGCTGCTGCTCCAGCTGCTCCAAGAGCTCCTCCTGAATGTCGGTGTCGAAATTTCGCTCGAGCGCGGTTTGCAGAAAGTCCTGGTAGCGTTCCTCCGGACGAGAGGCTTCGGGCAACTGGCTGACCGTGAGTTCCTGCTCGATGGCCAGTTGCTCGTCCAGGGCTCCGATAACGGCCAGCAGATCGTCGGTGGCATTTTTGATCTGCTGCTCCGCCACGATGATCTCCTCCTGGCGCTGAGCGAGGTTGGCTTGGGCTTGCAAGGTTTCGATCCGGGTGGCTAGACCGAGTCGTTGCCGTTCCTCGGACTCTTCGAGCAAGCTTTGGGAAAGCTCGAGATTGGACCGTCGTAGCTTCAGTCGCTGATAAGCGTATGCAAGTCTCCAATACGCGGTTTCGGTTTCCTGCAGGAGGTCGAACACTGCGCTTCGGGTTTGCAGGTCCGCCACGCGGGCTTGGGACTTGGCCCGGCGTACGCCCGCCAGATTGACGTTTTTTCCGAAGTCGCGCAGCAGCGGCTGGGTGTATTCGAGACTGAGTGACGCTCGTTCGCTGAGGCCGCCGCCTACGAGCTGATTGAGATCGGGATTGAAACTGGAGCCGTCGCTGCGCGAATGGCGGGCGCTCGCTGTGAGCTGGCCTCCGATAGCGACCCGTTTGGATACGCCAAGCGAGTAGGAGCGCGAGTCGGAAATGGTTTGACGCAGGTTGCCGTCTTCGTCGGTCCAGTCCAGGTCGCTCTGATTGAGCGACGCGTTGGAAAAGAGCGTCGGGTCGAAAGCGGCTTGTTGGGCTTCGATGGACGCTTCGGCGATATCCGGCTCCATTTTCTGGATACGAAGGCTTAGGTTGGCCGCGAGTCCTTGTTCGATCGCTTCTCTCAGCGAGAGATCGAGCGACGCGTCCTGGGCGGGGGCGGTGGTCGAAGTCGCGAGGGCGAAGAGGGAAAGGATCGAGGCGATGGGGAGGAAAGGGGAGCGTTTCACTGGGACTTGAGAACGGGTGTAGGCAGTTTTGTTTCTACCGTTAGCGAAGTTCTACGTAGATCCTGCGAGATCGGTTGCGATTAGTTCAACGTAATTTCGCGTCCGCCTTCTAGAAGTTACGTTTATTCTTTTCGGACAGTGGGAATTCCAGCGAAAGCGACGTGGTTTCCCTGGCCGCAGAAATCACTTCGCTGCAGTCCACTTGGATATGATTTCCTTCAAGGCGCGATTTTCGAATGGCTTGGAAAGGTAGTCGTCCATGCCGGCTTCGATGCAGCGGTCGCGGTCGCCTTTCAGGGCCATGGCGGTGAGGGCGACGATCGGGGTGCGAGGCGTCTTTTCGGCTTCTTCGATGGCTCTGATTTCGCGCGTGGTCTCGAACCCATCCATCTCCGGCATCTGGCAGTCCATGAGAATGATGCTGTAGGAGTGGTTCTTGTACAGTTCGAGGGCTTCGATGCCGTCGCTGGCGGTTTCGGCGTGCAGACCGAGTTTTTTGAGCATGCCATGAATCAGCTTCTGGTTGCCCGCGTTGTCCTCGACCACGAGCACCTTGAGCTCCTTGGCGTCGGCTTCTGGGAAGTCGGGACCTTTCGCTTCCGGCAGGTTTTCGTCCTGCTGCACGCTGGACTCCAGCTGTGCGGTGAAATGGAAGGTGGAACCGGAGCCCATCACGCTGTCGATCTGGATATCGCCACCCATCATTTCCGCCAGGCGTTTGGAGATGACCAGGCCCAGCCCGGTGCCGCCGTACTTGCGGCGGGTCGAGGAGTCCGCTTGCGTAAACGGCTGGAAAAGGCGTTTTTGCGTTTCCTGGTCGATGCCGATCCCCGTATCGGAAACCGAAATACGCACGATGGAGTGCAGCTTGGGATCTTCCAGGCGGGAGGCGGTCACTGTGACGCCGCCGTGTTTGGTGAACTTGATAGCGTTGCTGATTAGGTTGAGCACCACTTGGCGCACTTTTCCGGGGTCGCCGATGACGCATTCCGGCATATAGGGGTCGAAATCCAGGCGGGTTTCCAATCCCTTGCCCATGGCGATGGGCGAGGTGACGTCCAGCACTTCGCGCAAGCAGTTCTTCAGGTTGAAGCTTACCAGCTCCAGCTCCTCGCGGCCGGCTTCGATCTTGGAGAAGTCGAGAATGTCGTTGATGATGCCAAGGAGCGAATCGCCGGAATTGCGGATGGTTTGCACGAAGTCGTGCTGCTCGTCGTCCATCTCGGTTTCGAGCAGCAGGGAGGCGAAGCCGATGATCCCGTTCATGGGCGTGCGCAGCTCGTGGCTCATCATGGCGAGAAACTCGCTCTTGGCTCGGTTGGCCCGTTCGGCCTCGTCCTTGGCAGTCAGGTAGGCAGCGGTGCGGCGCTCGACGGTTTGCTCCAAGCTGATGTTCTGCTGCTCGAGCCGATTGCGAAGGATCAAGCTGTCCATGGTGGTGGCCATGGCGGTCAAGGTCAGTGAGATGTGGGTGAAAACGATGTTGTGCTGCTCGCTGGGGTTCTCCCGATTGAACAGGCCGATGAACATGCCTAGGGTGTGCTCGCGGGTGGAAAGCACGTGGAGCATGAGTTTGTTTCCCATCTCCTCGTCGACCCAGAATAGCGGCTTCTGCTGGCGAAGGGCCCAGGCGAAGGCTCCTTTGCGTATCGAGCGGCGTACGATCTGCTGATAGTCCTCGTAGTGGTCGCTGGGCAAGGTCTTCTCCAGGCGAAATCCGCCCTCCTTCGGGTCGACGAGGTAGAAGCCGGCGGTGTTGAAGGCGTGGATGGCTTCGATCTCGTTTTCCGTGATCTGAATGATTTCCCTCACGTTGGAGGCTTCTCGCAGCTTGCGCTGAAACAGGTCCAGGGTTTCGAAGCGACTGAGCACCTGCTCCTGCTTGTCTAGGTTTCTAAGGTCCATGCCGCTCGCTCAGTTTTCCGTGTCGATGAAGACTCCGCATACTTCGCGGTATTCGCGAAGCAGCTCTTCCATGATGTAGTAGAGGCGGGTTTCGTTTAGACCGCTGTAGTCCCAGGCGGCTTCGGAGAACTCCGGCACGAAACGATCGCCGGCGCTGCCCAACCGCAGGGATTGCACGATGAAGTTGGCGATGTGGATGAGGCTGACGTCCTTGACTTCGTGGCGGGCCAGCACCGGCTTGGCGTGGTAGCGCACCAGTTCCACCACCGAGGACGGGAGACGCCAGTGCCGCATGGCGGAGGCGCCCAGCTCGTTGCAATCGAAACCGAGCACAGCCTGCTCGATCTGGGAAAGCTGTCGCTGCTCCTTGGCGGCTCGATCGAGCACCCGCTGGTAGTCTTCCGGAAACGCGTGGATGGCCAACAGACGTCCGATCTTGTGAAACAGTCCTGCCAGCAGGAAGCGCTCGGTATTGGTCTGCCGGAGATCGAGGGCCATGATGCGGGCGCAGATGCCGACTGCGATGCAGTTTTTCCAGAATTCGCGGGCATCCAGCAGCGGGGAGGCCAAGCCGCTGAAGATGCTCGGCACGGATACGGCGAGGGCGATGTTCTTGAATTGCTGCAGTCCGATGACGCTCAAGGCGTCGGGAACGGTGGTCACGGTGACCGGGTAGCTGTAGAAGGAGCTGTTGGCCAACTTCAGCAGGCGGGAGGAAAGGGTGGCGTCGCTCTCCACCAGCCGGGCGATATCCTCGAAGGAGGACTCCGGGTTTTCCACCGCATCCTCCAGCACTCGGTAGATGTGAGGCAGGTCGGGCACGCCGTTTGGATCGACGAACAGGTTCTTGATGCGAAGATTCACGATTCGGCAGACGGGGAATGGGTGGATTTGGCCGCTTGCAGCACGCTGACCTTCTTGATGATCTGCACGGCGGGATGGGACGACTTTGCGAGGCGGTAGCGCTCGTCGACCTCCGCCTGTACCTTGCGCACCACGCTCTGCGAGAACTGGCTCAGGTCGAATTGATCGTCGTCGCCGTTTTCTCCCTCGATGCGAACGGATTCCACTCCCCACATCATGAGGATCTCGATCTGCCGCTCGCTGAGTTCCGCGCCCGTGGAAAACAGGATCTTGCCGTCCAGGTTGTAGACGTCTGCCGCGAGTTTCATTCCGGCTTCAAGATCGTGGGTCGATTTGTGCGACATGGTTTTATGCAGAGACTTTGGGGAGTCGGGCGGGGCGCGATTCGTGGCGGAGCGGGCGCCATGCGCAGCCCGAGAAGACTCGAACGCTAGCTAAGACGATTCGAGATTCAAGGCACGATATGCTGAACGCTACTGAAAAATAGCTTAGAAGGCGGTCGCTCGCCTGTATCGGAGACTTGGGTACGCGGGAAGAGGTTCCTCACCCCTTGCATGTTCTCCCTAGGCGGAGATGTTGCTTTTCCACATTCGCGGAGGAATCATGGCCATGAGGATCAAGAGCATCTGCGAGCCGACGAAGGCGATCAGGGCGACAAAGGCCTCGCTCATGAAACCGTAGGAGTGCAGGCCGATGCCAAGCATGTTGGTCCCCATCCACGACCAGCTGGTGACCACGTTTCCGAAGACCGCCATGGCCATCAGGCCTCTGGTCTTGATGAATCCTCCCCAGCGCGCGTGCAGGATCAGAGCGTTCCAAAGCACGAGCAGGATGGCTCCGTTCTCCTTCGGGTCCCACCCCCAGAAGCGTCCCCAGGACTGGTCGGCCCAAATGCCTCCCAGAATGGTGCCCACGAAGCTGAACAGTGTGGAAAAGCAGACGATGCCGTAGACCATGCTCTTGAGCGACTTCTCGGCGCTCTTGTCGATCTTGGTGGTGAAAAGCCCCAGCAGAATGAAGACGATGGCCAGGAAACCGGAGAGGAAGGTCGACGCGTAGCCAAGAGTGATGATGATCACATGGGTCGACAGCCAGAAATTGGAGTCCAGCACGGCCCGCATCATCTCCAGGGTATCGCCATCGTCCCCGAGGTGGTGCGCCACGATGAGCGATGAAAATCCGACCATCGCGGCCACGAAGTTGCCGATGCCGTTCTTGTTGAGCTTTTCCAGCAGCAGGGCCAGGAAGACCGCCCCCCAGCCAACGAAGATGGCCGAGGAGTAGAGGTTGATCACCGGCGCGTAGCCGATGATGTAGATGCGGTAGAGGATGCCGGATGAATGAATGAGCAGGGCGACCGCAGTGGTCCAGAACGCGGCATGGTTGAGCGGCTCCTGCCAGCGTATCCACGAAACGATGACCAGCAGGAAAGTCATGACGTACCCGACCATCGAGACGTAGAAAGGGGACAGGTAGTTGAACTGCTGCTCTGCCTTCGACTTGCCAAACGCTTCCGGTGACACGGCGGCGATAGCGGTGTGCAGCTCCTGCACCGCCTGGTTGAACGTATCAGGATCGTCCTGACGGTATGCGTCTACGATGCGGGCGTACTGGCGGGAGATCTCGCTCGGCTCGCCGTTGCGACTGATTTCCGCGAGCACGTGAGCGGCCTTTTCCCATTTCAGGTCCCCGCCTGCGCTTTCCTGAGGGTGGGTGAAGAAGTAGGCGTCGGATTCGAAGCGCTGGTAGGTCGCTCCAAACGACATCATTTGGGCCAGGGCCTGCTCGTTGAAAGCTTCGCCTCGTTCGCGGTTCTCGAAAGCTTCCATGCCCAGCGGCACTAGCGAGCTCAGCGCTTCCTGCTCCTCCACGAAGCTGGGCATTTCCCCATGGTGGATCGAGGCGCTCAATCGGTTGAACTTCACCATGTTGTTCGCCAAGTCGATGGCGGCGCTCTGATAGCGGGTGCGAAGCTTGGAATCGATCTCCGAGGCGGCGACGGCGTCCTTGCTGATCTTTTCGTAGAACGGACGCAGCTCCATGAAGGAGTAGTAGAACTGGCTGCTGCCCTTGCCGAAGAGCATCGCCTGGATCGCCGAGCGCTGCTCGCCCTCAGCCACTTTCTTGGCCGGGAGGATCGAGCGCAAGGTATCGTCGTAGATGCGGAAGACGGGGCGCTGGGCCGCGTCGAGAGGGGAAAACATCAACTCCGAGAGCCATTCAATCGCTTGGTGCCGGGTCTTGTCCTGGTAGGTGGCGGTGCGTTTTCCGTTCATCGCGAGAAGCGAGTTGCGGGCCACTGAATCCAGTGGCTGGATACGCCCGTTGAGCACCACGGGGGTCCGGCCGAACAGGTCGAGATCGAACTCCGTGTCCGGAGTCTGTCTCTGGTAGTTGCTGTAGACGGTGTACAGCAGCAGAGTGATGGAAAAGATGGTGACTAGGCGGCGTTTCATGCGGCTGCTTTCTTCTTTCTTCTATCGCTGTACCGGATCAGTGAATACCCAAACTGGTACATGAGGCCTAGGGTTATGACGGTGCAGGAGATGTACGGCAGGCTTCGTCCTGGATTTCTCACTACTTGCAAGATCGAAGTCGTGTCGTCGTTCATGAAGCCTTGCTGATAGAAGGTCAGGTCGTCGTAGCGCAAGGGGTTGTTCATGTAGATGAGAAACTCCTGCTCCTGTCCGGTGCGATTGTCCTTGAGCAGAACGTCGCTGGAAAAGTTCTTGGGTATGTTGGTCCCGAGGTACCGATCGTGGCTAAAGTCGAGCAGCGTGATTTCGTAAGGCACGTACTCGCGCTTGCGACGCACCTGCATCATGTAGTCCCGGCCTTCGTAGCTGAAGCTCTGCGGCGGCATGAATTCGCGGGCCAGCCAGGTGCCGATGACCTCGGATTCGCGCTGTTCGGTCGCCTTGGCGAAGAGCGTCACGAGCGCGGAGGGAATGTTTCTCTCGTCGGTCTTGCCCGTCTTGGGGATCTCGATCGCCACGTGGGAGAGGCCGATGCCTTTGTTGGCCAGTTTCATGGAGTTGGTAGGAAAGCTGCCGCGCCGCTGCAGGGCGGAATTGGGGAGGAACTCCTCGATGCTGACGTAGAAGGGAAGCTCTTCCACATTGATCTGCTGCTCGCGCTTCATCATCTCTTCCGGGATGGCGTAGACGCGGTCCTTTTCCGGATCGGTGGTGTCGATCAAGGCCAGCTCCGAGTAGCGGAAGCTCTCGGTGTAGCGAGCGGTCTCGCCTTCGTCGATGGTCATGCTGGCCTCCTCCTGAAAAACGCTGGAAATGAATTCGCCGATCAGCAGGAGAATGACGCCGAGGTGGATCATCCAGATGCCTAGCTTGCGGCGGTTGAAGGTGAAACGCGTGAAGGTGACGGTGACGATGTTGATCAGAAAAGCGAATCCGATCAAATAGCCCCCGGGCATGTAGGGAACGGAGATTCCCAGAGAATCGATGTAGCGATAGACGAAGACGGAGTAGAAATACTTTTCCGTAGCCCCGTGGATGCCCAGGTTGGCCTGGTCCAAGGTGCCGAAAAAGATGAGCACGATGGATAGCGAAAGGCAGAGGATCGTCAGCTCTAGCGACGAGAGAAACTTAAGGATCGGCTTCATGTTGTGATGTTCGGGAGCGATCAGCCGGAGCGGCTTACGGGTGATTGTGCTCGAAGGTCACGCTTTCGAGCAGGGCGCGGAATTTGTTGCGCTGCGTTTCTAGGAGCAATGCGTCGCCCCGAAGCTTGAAGAACCACGAGCGGCCGCCGTGTTCCAGGATGGCGACCAGGATGCGCTGGTCTCCCTCCGAGCGCTGGCCCTCGGCGCTCGATTTCAAATCGAAGCTCCTGAATTTCAATCCGTTGGCGGACGTGAAGGTCGTCATCGCCCCGGTGACCTGATCGGGACTCCAAGGCTCCAGTCCGATCTGGCGACGCCATCGGTTCACGTTGGCGGTAAGACCGCCGGTGTCGCCCGGGAAGGAGGTGATTGCGAAATCGGCCGGAGGCAGGCCTTCCTTTTCGATCTTGTAGCTGGCGATGCGAAGGGAGGATCCTTCCGATTCGACCCAGCCCTTGGGCGCGGTGAAATGGACATGGTCCGACTCGCTCATGTCGGGCTCCGCGGCCCCGGCCGCCATCTCCGGCTCGTCGAGTTGCAAGCCGCGCATCATCTCGTCGAATGCCGGGATCTGGCTTTCGACCGCTTGCGACGGGCCCGTCATTTTGAAGAACCAGCTCTGCCCTCCGTACATCAGCACAGCGGCGTAGATGCGCGTCGCCTGGGAATCGTCGGAGTCGCCGCTCAGGTCGACCACCACATAGCTCTCGCCGCTTGGGAGCTCGCGCTGATTCAGCAGTTCGATGAGCTGCGCTTGGTCAACCGTTTCCAGCTCCGCCTGGCCGAGCCAACGATTCACGTTCGCCAGCAGTCCGCCGGTGCTGCCCGGAAAGGAGGAGACGGTGATTTCGACTGGTTCGCCATCCTCCTGCTGAAAAAGGTAGTTTCCCTTGCGAAACGGGGTCGGCGGCAGCTCCTGCCACTGCTCGGCCTTTTGCCAAAGCACGTTGCCGCTCGGCGCTTGCGGGATCACACCGGATACGCCCACTGGGTCGACGTCCTCCTTCGGAGCGTCGTAAACGCGCACTTCCTCGCGACAACCGCTGGAAGCGAGCAGGACGAACAGTAGAACTGGCAGGACAGGACGGAATCGGCGTTCAATCATTTGATTTTTGAGGACATAAGTATCTCTAAACGGATAAATCAAGCAGGACCGGACGTAATCGGCCCAGATGAATCTGGCTAATGGTTGGCATAAGGCGGACGCATCCGAGTCGGCTCGAAAGGGAAGGGTTGCCTTGAAAGCCTGGTTGCGTTGAAGGTTTTCGCGAATGGCAAAAAAAGCGTCTTCTCTTGATAGAATTCTCGGACGGATCGAATCGCTCGACGCGATCAACTTGACCAACCTCGCCCAGAAGCTTGCCCGCGAACGCGACTACCTGGAGACGATTTTCAACACCGCTCTGGAGGGGATCCTAGTGGTGGACCAGGATGGCGTGATCGAATACGCCAACGAATCCAGCTTGCGGCTGATCGGCTTGCAGGAGAGCGAGTTGGGTTCTGCGGTCCTGTGGCGGCTCATCCCCGGTCTTCGGAGTTCGCTTGGCATGCTTGACGGCGAGATGCTGCAGGACTCCATCAGCTCGCGCGAGCTGGAGATCACCTATCCCGAAAAGCGATACATTCGCATCTACATTCTTCCGTTCAAGGAGCCGATCGATGTGGAGGCGGAGGAGAAGCAGTTCGTGGTGATCCTTTCCGATATCACGAGCGAGAAGATCAGCAAGGAAGAGACCATCGAGTCGGAAAAGATCGCCTCCATCCTGCTTCTGGCGGCGGGCGTCGCCCATGAGCTCGGCAATCCGCTCAACTCGCTCACCATTCATCTGCAGCTTTTGAAGCGGCAGCTGGACAGGCTCGATGTTTCCACCCCGACTTCGGAGAAGATGCAGGATTCGCTAGAGGTCTGCCGGGGGGAGGTGGAGCGGTTGGATGGCATCATCAAGAACTTTCTGGAAGCGATCCGCCCGCAAAAGCCAGATTTCCAGGTGCTGAACCTGCACTCCATCCTAGAGGAGGTGTTGCAGTTCGTGGGCTCCGAATTGAACGATCGCGGCATCGCGGTGGAAGTGGAGGTCGAGTCCGCGCCGCCCATCGTGCGGGCCGACAAGAACCAGATGAAGCAGGTCTTTTTCAACCTGATCAAGAACGCCATGGAGGCCATGAAACCCGGCGGATGCCTGCGGGTGAAAACCAGGGACGACGAGGAGCGCATCTATCTGCAGTTCGGGGATTCCGGCACCGGAATAAAGCAGTCGGAGCTGTCCCGGGTATTCGAGCCGTACCACACCACCAAAAAGGGCGGCTCCGGTCTCGGCCTCATGATCGTGCAGCGCATCATGCGCGAACACGGAGGCCTAGTCGGCATCGACAGCCAGGAAGGCGTGGGCACGGTCGTCACCCTGGAGTTTCCGAAACGAAACCGCCAGGTGCGCATGCTGGAAGGTTAGGTCCACGCCGCCAGCCCCACCTTGCCGTATCGAACCCTTTTCTAATAGAGCAAGGACCGCCCCCGCGCGTCGCCACGCACCCGCGCCCGCCCGCCGACTCGTTTTGTCGTGTATGACTACAACGTTGTAGGCTTACGCGACAAGGGAGGGGAGCGGGGCATGATTCTTTCGATGAATAAGTGAGACAAAACATCTCACTTGACCTGCAAGTTCCTGTATTCTAGGCATGCAGCATGGTGCCATCTATTCTCATTGTCGATGACGAGCGGCATACCCGTGAGGGGTTGATGCAGATTTTGGAGGACTCCTACGACATTTATTTGGCGGAGGACGCGGAGCAGGCCTTCAACCTCATGGAGTCGGAAAAGTTCGATATCGTGCTCACCGATCTGCGCATGCCGGGCAAGTCGGGCATGAAGGTGATCGACAAGGCCTTGGCCCTTTCTCATCGCCCGCCGGTGATCATGATGACCGCTTACGGCGACGTCGATTCCGCGGTGGAGGCCATGAAGCGAGGGGCCTACGACTTTCTCACCAAGCCGGTGAATCTCGAGAAGCTGGAAATCCTGATCAAGCGGGCCCTGCAGTCGAAGAATCTGGAGACGGAGGTGCAACAGCTGCACGAGCGGCTCGACACCAAGTTCAGCTTCGAGGGCATCGTGGGAAACTCTCCTGAGCTGATCAAGGTCATCGACCGGGTGAAACTGGTCGCTCCGTCGAAAGCCAGCGTGCTGATCGAGGGCGAGACCGGTACCGGCAAGGAGATGATCGCTCAGGCCATTCACCAAAACAGCGGGCGGGCCAAGGGGCCTTTTGTGGCGGTGCACTGCGCTGCCCTACCGGCCAATCTGCTGGAGAGCGAGCTCTTCGGGCACGAGAAGGGCTCCTTCACCGGGGCTACCGAGCGACGCATCGGACGCTTCGAGATGGCGGAGGGCGGAACCTTGTTTCTAGACGAAATCGGCGAGATCGATCTCACCATACAGGTCAAGCTGCTTCGCTTCCTCGAGCAGCGCACCTTCGAGCGCATCGGCAGCTCGAAGTCCATCAAGGTGGATACCCGCCTGGTCGCAGCCACCAACAAGGACCTGCTGGCCATGACCAAGGAGGGAACCTTTCGCGAGGACCTGTACTATCGGCTCAACGTGGTGCAGATTCGCATGCCGCCGCTGCGCGAGCGAGCGGAGGACCTGCCTCAGTTGCTCAACCACTTCCTCAACGAATTCGCGGAGGAAAACGGCATGGAGCCGCCGCAGTTCGAGCCGGGTGCCATCCAGTGCCTGCGCCGCTATTCCTGGCCGGGAAACATCCGCGAGCTGCGCAACTTCGCCGAAAACGCGGTGGTGCTGCATCGCGGCGGCGTGGTGCACGACTACGACCTGGAGTCGAAGTTTCGCGGCGAGAGCAAGTCCATCGACGGATCGGGCAAGGTGGTTTCCCCGTTGGACAAGGAGGAGAACGAGAAACGGCTCCTGCGCGAAGCGCTCGCCGACGCCAAAGGAAACCGCACTCGAGCGGCTGCATTGCTGGGAATCAGCCGGCGCACCCTGCATCGCAAGCTGCAGCAGTGGCCCGAACTCGACGTGCTGGACCGATAGGAAGCGCCTCGTCCCGATGGCGGCTCGCGCCAGCATTCTGGATACGGCCGATGAAAGACGATTTTGCTCAATTTTCTGTTGACTTGGCTGTTTCGAAATGGATTCTGACGCACCTCTTCAACGAAGCGGGCGTAGCTCAGTTGGTAGAGCACCACCTTGCCAAGGTGGCTGTCGAGAGTTCGAATCTCTTCGCCCGCTCCATTTCCTCGTTATGGGGAGATTGGTCAAATCGTTGCATGCGGGCGTAGCTCAGTTGGTAGAGCACCACCTTGCCAAGGTGGCTGTCGAGAGTTCGAATCTCTTCGCCCGCTCCATTTTCCGCCTCCCTGAAACGGGAGGCTTTTTTGCGTCTATTCGCTTGAGGAACAGGCGCTTGATCGCACAGTCGAGCGCATGAAAGCCGCCGACCTATTCGAGTTTCCCGCCAGCATCCCCTTCGCCGATTTCTTTCGCGCCGACGCCCTCCCTTGGCAATGGATCGGGCAAATCAAGAAAGCCTTGGCCAGCGGCTTCGAAACGAATGTTCCAGGCTCGATCCCGCCCGGCGTTCGCATCTCCGGAGAGGTCTACATCCATCCGAGCGTTGAGTTGCCGGCCTTTTGCTCCATCGAAGGTCCGGCGTGGATCGGGGAGGGCGCGCAGATCCGCCCGGGAGCCTACATTCGTGGAAACGTGATCATTGGCGCCGGTTCGGTGGTGGGAAACTCCTGCGAGTACAAGAACTGCCTTCTGCTGGAGGACGTGCAGACGCCGCACTTCAGCTACATCGGCGACTCCGTCCTGGGCAACGGTTCGCACTTGGGAGCGGGAGTCATTCTCTCCAACCTTCGCCTGGATCAGAAGCCGGTGAAGGCGCTGGTCGACGGCAAGTCGGTGGACACCGGATTGCGCAAGTTTGGGGCCCTGGTGGGCGACCAAGCGGAGGTCGGCTGCAACGCGGTGCTCAACCCCGGATCCATCCTAGGCAAACGCTCCCTTGTCGGACCGCTGACTCCCTTCAAGGGCACGCTAGGGCCCAACAAGCTGCTGGTCAGCAAGCCGGAAACCTCGATCCAGGAGCGATAGGCCCCGTTTTCGCCGCAGCTTTCGCTTGAACAATTGCGGCGCTGCTTCTAAACCCCGCTGCTTCGTTTCCAGAAGCGTCGCCCTCAGCTTCCATCATCTTCCTTCCCGACATGAGAATTCTTTCCGGCATTCAACCCTCTGGCATCCTGCACGCAGGCAACTACTTCGGCATGATGAAGCCCTCCATCGAGCTTCAGGATCAAGGAGAAGCGTTCTACTTCATCGCCGACTACCATTCCATGACGTCGCTCACCGACGCGAAGTTGCGTCGTGAATACACCCAGCGGGTCGCCATCGACTTCCTGGCCTGTGGGCTCGACCCGGAGCGGGCGGTGCTTTTCAAGCAGTCCGACGTGCCGGAACACGTCGAACTCTCATGGATGCTTTCGACCGTTTGCCCAATGGGCCTTCTGGAGCGCTGCCACAGCTACAAGGACAAGATCGCCAAAGGCGTTTCGCCAAACCATGGCCTGTTCGCCTACCCGGTGCTCATGGCGGCCGACATTCTCATCTACGACGCCGAAGTGGTGCCGGTCGGACAGGACCAGAAGCAGCACGTGGAAGTCACCCGCGACCTCGCCAACAAGTTCAACGACCTCTACGGCGAAACCTTCGTCGTGCCGGAGCCGCGCATACGCCGGGACGTGGCCAAGGTTCCAGGGATCGACGGCGGCAAGATGAGCAAAAGCTATAACAATACCGTCGACATCTTCGGCGACCAGAAGGCCATCAAGAAACGCATCATGAGCATCGTCATGGACAGCCGAAGCATGGAGGAGCCGAAGCCGGACGCAGAAGAGAATTTCGCCGTGCAGATCCTCAAGTACGTGACCGACGAGAGCACCTACCAGGAAACCCTGGATGCGCTCAAAGCGGGCGGCTACGGCTACGGGCACCTGAAAAAGAAGCTCTTCGAATGCTACTGGGAGTATTTCGCCGAGGCACGTCAGCGTCGTGAGGAGCTGATGGCCAACCTCGACTACGTGCAGGAGGTGCTGGACAAGGGGGCGGAAAAGGCTCGCTCCATCGCTTCGGTCGTCAACAAACGGGCTCGGATCGCCTGCGGCTTGGAGTAGGGACTGGAAAAACGTTTTTTACATTCCATTCACCACTGGCTGGCTTGAGATTCGCTCCGGTTGGGATGAGGTGAAAGAAGAGCTGCAACACAAATGGCCGAAGCACATAAAATCTCCGTGATGATCGTCGACGATTCGGCGACCGCTCGACGCATCCTGAGCGATATCGTCAAGCGAGGCAACAACATGGAGGTCATCGCAGCCGTCTCGGATCCCTACGAGGCGGTGGCCCAGCTGAAGCGACGCACCCCGGACGTGATGATTCTGGATGTGCAGATGCCTCGCATGGATGGCATCACCTTTCTGAAGAAACTCATGGTGCAGCATCCGCTGCCGGTCGTCATGTGCTCGAGCCTCACCGAAGAAGGCTCCAAGATTTCCTTCGAATGCCTGGAGCACGGAGCGGTGGAAATCATCGCCAAGCCGCGCATCGCCACCAAGCGAGACATGCAGGAGCTGGAAATGCGCATCCACGACGTGATACGCTCCGCCTCGGTCGCTCGATTCCGTTCGCGCTCCGGTTCCCTGGTGAGCAGCCGAGCAGCGAAATCCGATCCTGCGCCGGCCTTCGAGCCCAAAGCCAAGCTTTCTCCTGACGAGGTGCTCGCCCGCCCGAGCCCGACCAGCATCGCGGGAATCCCTGCCACCCAGAAGATCATCGCCGTCGGCGCTTCCACCGGCGGTACCGACGCGATTAAAACGTTTTTGGAAGGCATGCCGACCGACTGTCCCGGCATCGTGATCGTTCAGCATATGCCGGAACACTTCACCGCCTCTTTCGCTCGACGTTTGAACGAAACCTGCGCCATTCGCGTGCAGGAGGCCAAAAATGGCGATGTGGTGGAGCCGGGCTTGGCCCTGATCGCCCCGGGCAGCTACCATATGATGCTGCGTCGAGCGGGAAATCGCTACACCGTCGACGTGCGCGAGGGACCGCTGGTCAGCCGTCACAGGCCATCCGTCGACGTGCTCTTTCGCTCGGTGGCCGCCAGCGCGGGCCGCAACGCCATCGGCGTGATCCTCACAGGCATGGGCGACGACGGGGCTGCATGCATGGCGGAAATGAAGGCGGCAGGAGCCTACAACATCGCCCAGGACCGCGACACCTGCGTCGTTTTCGGCATGCCCAACGAGGCGATCAAGCACGGCGGGACCCACGAGACCTTGCCGCTTCAGAAGATCGCTCCCCGCGTGCTGGCGAAGCTGCGCGGAGAGTAGGGGGCAAGCGGAGCTCGCGCTCTGGTCCCTCGCTCCCGGATCGCGATCCTGCCCCAGGGCGTTTTGCTCAACTACGGGGTTACAAAGAGCCACGGAGGTGATATTAGCTACTGTCCCATGTTGCGTACTGACATTTCCCTGAGTCGAGAGAGAGCTGCCCTCACTGTGATCGAGCTAGTACTGGTGATGGCGGTGGTGGGCATCCTCACCTCGCTGCTGGTAGTGGCGTTTTCGCAGACGCGGGTGGATTCGAAGATCAAGCGGGCCAACGCGGATCTGCACGTCATCCAAGTAGGGCTCGAGCAGTATCGAGGCAGATTCGGCGACTATCCTAGGATTCCCGACATCGACGGCGGAGCGGTCTTTCCAGATCCAGTCACCTCCAACAACAGCTATCTGCTCAACGCCTTAAGCGGCAAGATCGGCCCGTCTCACGCGGTGGTGGACGATGTGCCCTCGATGCTCAACCATGGCTTGCTCACGCTTTCGAATCCAGAGGACGGATACCCCATGGAGGACGCGGTGGACAACGAGCTGGTTGATCCCTGGGGGCATGCCTACGCGTACGACTATCGCCCAAAGGACGCTGGCTGGCTGATGTTTGGCTACAAGCTGTATTCGTTCGGTCCCGACGGGTCCGACGATTCCGGAGAGGGGGATGATATCGTCGCGGAATGAGAGGACTTGCTAAAACGGGATTCACTTTGTTCGAGGTGCTCGTTGCCTTGGGGATCATCGCGATCATCTCCGGCGCGGGTTTGTATTCGCTAGGAAGAGGCGAGGATCGTCGAGCACTCAATAAAGCGGCAAGAAGCATGCACGCCATGATTCGCGTCGCTCGAACCCAAGCCATCACCAACGGCGTGCATTCTCGCCTGATCATCAACTACGACCCCAGCGACCGCCAAAGCTGCCTGCGACAGATCGGGGTGGTGGTTGAGGATCCGAACGCAGGGAAGGATCGCTGGAGAGCCGTCGAGCGCGGGACCATGCTTCCGCAAGGCGTCTTCGTCGTGCCGTGGAGCGGAGATGCTGTTTCGTTCTCCGAAGATTGGACTTCTCAAGAGCGGCGCAGCTGGTACCGCATCGATCAGAACGAAGCGGAAAATTCGGCAGTGTTCAAATACGACTATCCCCTGAAAGCGGCGGTGCCGGAGGGGCAGGGCCAGGATTGGATCGTCTATCAGTTCGCCCCGAACGGCAGGGTGTCGCCGGCCCAATGGGGCGGTGGCGACCACCAACCCGCAAATCGCATCGTGCTCGCCAACGCGGGATGGGACGCTGATAAGATCGCTTTTCGCACGCCGGAGCGGTTGATCGCGATTTCCTTCAAGCTATCGGGCGCCAGTATCCAAAACGAACTGACGGAATTGGAGGAGATGGAATGACCCGGCATCGCCATCCTTTCGTCGACAGACGCGCTGCGTGGAAACGAAGCGCTTTCACCCTATTGGAAGTCGTGGTGACCCTTGCTATGTTGGCTGTCATCGCCATCCCAGCTCTTGGTCTCGCGACTATGGCGATTAGTCGCAACAAGGACCAGATGACCATCGGCAATGCCACCGAACTGAAAAACCGTATCGATCTGGCCCTCAAAGCGGATCGGGACCTGACCTCAGGCGTTTTCGAGGAATCCTTCCTGCAAAGCGGACCGTTCGTCATTTTCGCGAGCGAAGACCTCGAGTACATCGAGCACGGAACGCTCAGCGAGGAGAACGACCAATTCTATCGCATATCGGTCTCCGAGCCTGCTGGCTATCGCTATGCGGATGAGGACGCCTATCGGGTGATGACTTACGAGTTCGTGTGGCCTTGGAACGGAGAAAATCCGGATCGGAACCAGCTTTTCTTCACGACCGTATTCAGAAAGTTATGACGAATTTCTCTAGAAACGGATTTACGCTGATCGAGCTGATCGTCGCGATGGCGATCTCAGTGGTGATCGCGGCTTTCGTTTTCAGTTTTGGCTCGAGCCTAGCCGGCATTTGGAAAAACGCCAGCGGGCAAATCGATGCCGAACTCGATGCCAACCTCGCTCTGGATCAGATCGCCCGCGATCTGGAGTCAGCGATCATGCTGGAGAAAGCGAGTGGCGATGTGATGTTCGCTGTCGACATGCTGTCCAAGGAGGATATCTCAGCCATCCCCTTGAACGATCGCCTCTGGAAGATCGGCAGCGCCAGCCGGCCGGAAACGCTCGACGTGCATCTCTCGAACCACAACTACGGCTGGGCCGGCGCTTGGCTGCGCTTCTTTTCCTGCCAGCCGAGCGTGAACGCCGTTTCCTATCGCATCATTCGGAGGCCAGGCTTCACCGATTCCTCGACCGATCGCTATGTGCTCAACCGAAGCGTGGTCAGACAGGATCACACGTTGGCTGCGGGCTGGGATATCACCAAGGGCGACTACGTGGATGGCTCGATTTCGAGAACGTCATACGATCTCGCTCCGAACATCAAGTTTCCCACCATCGACAACGCGTTTCTGGAAAACGTAGTGGATTTCGGGGTACGCCTCTATGTGTACGAAGCCGGAGCTCGGACGGAAGATGCTCCGTTCGGGATGCGGCTCGTCTTCCCTGCTGACGAGAATTCGCGACTGTCCGATGCGGATCGAACGCATCGGGGCCGAGCACGCCGCAACGTGACGAGTGAGAACCGTTATCCTGATGTCGTCGAAGTGTTCGTTCGAGTGCTCACCCAAAATGGAGCGGATCTCCTGAGAGAGCTAGAAAATGGAGCAGGGCAGTCCGACTACGAAGCCATCGTGTCGAGTCACAGCCGAGTCTACCGAAGGACGGTGAGCGTAGCGGGAACTCAATCGGAGCAATGAAACGGATCGAGACAGGAAAGCCGACGGTTTCGTTGCGTCAGCGAAAAGGATTTGCCATCGTATTGGTGGCGGCTCTCGCCGGATTGGTGTTTCTACTGGGGGCCTCGCTCGTCGCCGTGTCGCAACTACAGCGCGCTTCGGCCCAATACGATCAACGCATGCAGCTCGCCCGCGACCACGCCCGAGCATCCTTCGAAATGGCCTTGGGCGAGCTTCAGCGACATGCCGGGCAGGATACCACGGTGACGTTCACCGCGGACGCTTATCGTTCGCCAAGGGATGAGGATTTCAATGCGCCGAGCGATCCTGCCACCTCGGGCGTTTATCAACCCTTCTGGACTGGCGTATCCAACGTAACCGGCGGGCCGCGATGGTTGGTGTCTAGGCCTTTCGGTCAATCCTTGGAACCGGATCCGCTGAAAGAAATACCGGATCCTGTCACGCTCGTGGCTAGAGGCTCAGCGAAGCCGGCCAACGACTCGGATCAAGCCAGGCATGATGTCAGAGTCCCGAAGGCTCCGATCAAGGCAAAGGGCGTGCTAGGCTACCCTGCGCAAGAGGAAAGAGCCATTGGCCACACCGCCTACTGGGTCGGCGACCTCGGCGTCAAAGCCAGCTACGCCTTGTACGACAAGAGCGGCCAAGTGGAACACTACAAGGACAGCGAGAAGCTACGCCTGCGGCAAATGACCGCGTCTAATCCTCGTCACGACACAGTCGATACAAACCCCGTGCCCGTCGTCGCAGACGATGGAACCGTGTCGTATGACGACACGAACCCGATTCGAATCGATCAATATGTGAACGACTTCCAGTTTCGCCATCGGTTTGGCAGCGCCAATGACGATCCGTACTTTTTCTTAAACGACCTCACCGAAGACGACGTCCAAAGGCGTTTTCATGACTACACGCCCCTCTCTATCGGCATCCTCTGCAACACCGCCGAGGGCGGTTTGAAAAAGGATCTGACACCTGGAGTTGATATTGGGGAATCTGAAGGAGAGGAGCTATGGGATGGAACAGAGCTACAACGATTCAGTAATTTGTCGTTTCTAATAGAGCCTACCGCAAGCGCCTCGAATGGCTTGGCCTTGGCCTACGAGATCAGTCCAAGTGACAGTGAATCAGATACTCTCTTTTTTCATCCCATTCTCACCGACTTCAATCTGCGGGTAGGGTTTTGGCTACGATTCCAAGGTAATGTTGGAGAGTTGGTTCTGGGATACAACTTGGCAACCGAGCTATGGAATCCTTACTCTGCCACATTGATTCAAGATGGCAATATCAGGGTTAGGATCGAAAAACTGCCGTCTATCGCAGGAACCCTGAGAGGGCCTAGTGATACACGTGAATTTCTACTTAACCTGGAGGATGAAAGCCAGGTCTCGAGACCAATATACGAGCTGAGTAAATCGGTTTGGAGACCCGGAGAGATCGCGTTGTTCTCCGGGATCAGCGCAGTTCAACCTTCAAGCGACGTACATGAGCTTGATCGATTCAACCACGCCTCTATTGCTGAGGGGTTGCAACCAAGAATCTTTCGAGAGTCGGAAAGCGAGACTGTCCAACTTGATTTTAGTTTCGTAGATCCTGCTGACCCGACCACAGTCGTTCCTGCGTCTCTCGACGTTGTTCTCGAGATCGATCGAGACGGATCCTTTATACGATTGGCTACTTACCGTTTGTCAGGTGAAGATTTACTTTTTCGTGCCAGCGAAGAAACGGTTGACCTAGGTATCGAATCGGACGCAACCTTTGCATTTACGTGGTCATTGAGTGACGAGGTTTTAAGTTCGGATTCTTTCAATGTACAAAAAACTGAATACGAGTTCGCGGACATTGCGTCGAGTTTCACCAGCGAAGTGATTTCAGAGGATGCGTTGAATTCTCAGATCGTAGATGGCTCAATCACGCTCCTCGGCAGAAGGCCAGTGTCTGCTTCATCTGATGATTGGTCTTACGATATTCCATACGCTGAGATACCGCGACAAGAACTCACTTCTGTCGCAATGCTCAACCAATTCGGAGGCAGCTATGAAGGTCAGCCAGGAAAAGTCTCTTCGATACTCAACCCTCTTTTTGATACGAGTTTTTTCTCCACGGTTCCTCGCACCGGTCTGAATGCTCTAAACAATCTCATTCTACCGAATGCGCATCTGCGAATCGAAGGAACTCCGACCGTCAGCGACCTGCAATCCATCAGGAGCGCTCAGTACCTCAAAGTACACGGGCAATTCAACGTGAACTCTACCTCGAAGAATGCTTGGGCGGCGATATTGAGAGCAGTCGCGATGGATAACTGGCAATATGTGGCGCCGATCGTCGAAGAGGAGGACGAGGGTATTGGTATGTTAGATACAAGCGGCAAGTTCCTGTTTTTCAATTTTCCGCAAGCTTCACAAGAGGTTTATTCAGGTTCCTACGATTCCCCTTTTGCCGACAGAATCGTGAAGCTTCGTAGAGGAATCATTCCACTAGACGATGGGGAAATTGTGGATCTTGCTCATAACATTGTATCCGAAATACGACAACACTTCGTGGCAGAAGGTGGTAGGCCGTTCAGGTCTATCGAGGATTTTCTAGATTCGGCGATCCTCGAAAGCGCGATCGCTGAAACATCGATCAACGACCCAGTACCGGATGGAGAGGAACCTCGCGGCATACTCACTCAATCCACCATCATGAACGCATTGGCGCCTTATCTATCGGCTCGGAGCGAAACATTTTTGATTCGGGCCTATGGGGATGCGGTGGATCCCGCCGATCCGAGTGACGTCTGGGCGAGGGCCTACTGCGAAGCGGTGGTGAGAAGGACGGTGGAAAAACATGAAACAGACTCCAATCCATCAGACACCATGAGCGCGACTTCGTCCGACGCCGGCGAGTTCGGTCGAAAGTTCGAGGTGATCGCCTTTCGATGGATGGATCCGGCGGACCTGTAGCCAATCCGCATGCTCCAGGCCGGGCGCGCCTGCTCCGTTTCAGAGTGAACTAGAGCGCGGCAGGTCGTACCCGCTCGGCGACTCGCGATTCGCAAGCCTCTCTCCCCCAGGGAGTTTTCATTTTTGCAAAAAAGGGGTTGAAACGTCGGTGAAGACCGTCGAGCCTCCGCGTTGGCCAGGTCCTATGCGATGATGGACGGGCGAATCCCGCCAGGACCGGAAGGTAGCAACGGTAGTCACGCTCCACATGCGCCGTAGGGTGCCTGGCCACCTTTTTTTTCCCAAGACATGAGCAGCGAAGGCTATCAGGTAATTGCCCGCAAGTGGCGCCCGCAGAAGTTCGACGACGTGGTCGGACAGGAGCACGTGGTGCGGACCCTGAAGAACGCTATCGAGCAGAATCGCATCGCTCACGCCTACCTCTTCGTAGGACCGCGCGGGACCGGCAAGACCACCACCGCCCGCATCTTCGCCAAATGCCTCAATTGCGAAGGCGGCCCGTTGGTCGATCCGCCTGAAGACTCCGAGATCTGCAAGGCGATCATGAACGGCAGCTGCATGGATGTGCTGGAGATCGACGGGGCATCCAACAACGGGGTGGAGCAGGTGAGGGCTCTGCGCGAGGACGCCCAATACGCCCCGAGCCAAGGCAAGTTCAAGGTCTACATCATCGACGAGGTGCACATGCTTTCCACCGGAGCCTTCAACGCGCTGCTGAAGATCCTCGAAGAGCCGCCGGCCCACGTGAAGTTCGTTTTCGCCACCACAGAGGCGCACAAGGTCCTGCCGACCATCGTGTCGCGTTGCCAGCGCTTCGACCTCAAGCCAATTCCGGAAAAGCTCATCCAGGAGCGCCTCGCCTTCATCGCTAAGGCGGAGGGCATTGAGGCCGACGACGCGGCCCTGAGCGCCGTCGCTCGGCTGGCAGACGGAGGGATGCGCGATTCGCAGTCCATCCTCGACCAGCTGATCGCCTTCTGCGGGAAGAAGATCACCGAAGCGGACGTGCTTCAGGTCTACGGTCTGGTCAGCGCGGACGACATTGACGCCCTCGCCATCGCCATCGCCACGGGTGACCACCCGCGCGTGCTGGAATTGAGCGACCAGTTCGACGCCTCTGGACAGGATTTCTACCGCGCACTGGTGGACCTGCAGGCCCGGGTGCGCCACGCCTTGATCGAAGCGGTGCGCGGAGGAGGGCAGACCGATAGTCTCGGCACCCCGCTGAGCACCGAATCGCTCACCCGTTTGCTCGATAGCCTGCGGCAGAGCGAATCCGGTTTGAAGTTTGGCCTCACCGAAAAGGTCAACTTCGAGGTCGCGTTGTTGAAGGCCTCCGAGGAATGCCGAGCCCGGGCCATCGACAGTTTGATTCGCGAACTTTCGTCCCTAGCGGAGAACCTTCCGGAAACCGCTGACGAAAAAAAAAACGGCTGAGCGTCCCTGAACGGATTCCCTACACTGCGAATTCCATCAAAGCCGCTCCTGCTCGTCCGGATCCGGTAGCCCCTCCGCCGGGCAGTCCCCCAGCTACAGACGAGCTAACCCCGGCCCACGAGGCGGACTACCAGATCGACGCTCCCGACGACGCCGATCTCGCCGAAATGCTCGGCAGCGCCATGCCGGTGAGAGACGAGGATATCGTGCCGGAAGACGGGTCCGAGCTGCCGGACATCGATACGTTGAAGAAGCGCATTCCTGAAAAGACGCAGGTGCTGATGGAGGAACTCTTTCGGGCCAAGCTCCAGAAGGTGGAGCGAGTGAATCCGAAAAAGATAAAGTAGGCCTGCCGGCTGACCGCCCTGGCCCATGTCGCCGCAAGCGGGCGAACCGCGAAGCGTCTTCTCGTATCCGGAAATTGGAGATGCCTCGAGTTAGAGGCTTCGATCCGATTGCTCGACGAGCCAGTCGCGCAGCGTCGACAGATCTTCGTCCTTCAGGCTCATTTTCAAGTAGTTCGGGTCGAGCTCGAACGCTTTCAGAAGATAGAGCTTGGCGGAATCCAATTCGTCACTGCAACACGCGTAGCAGCCAAGGTTGTAGTGGATGATGGCTTCGTCAGGGAAGCGTTTGGCGGCTGTCTCCAGAATGCTGCGGGCGCCCGAGAGCGAGTTCGCCCGGCGCGTGACGAAAGCGAGATTGACCAGGTTTCCGGGATCGCTGGTTTCCAGCGACGCCAGATGGTTCGCCACTGGCAAGGCGTCGTTCCACCGCTCGGCTTCCATCAGAATCGCCAGTTTCATTTGCTGGGTCTCCTTGCGTTGCTCGTTCGGCGGACTCAAGTCCGCGAGCTCCCGCAGCGCGTCGTCAAACATGCCGAGCTCGCGATACCCGTTTGCGTAGGTCAAGGTCTTGCGGTACAGGATCTTTTCGCGCTCGCTCTGCATTCGGCTCAAGCGTGGAAGGAGCGGGTGGATCAGGCAATAGCGAAACGAGCGCGGAGAAGAGGAGAGAAAAGCGCAACCGGGCTTCAAGCCAGGTTCCGCCTTCCAATCGACATCCCCCTGTCGAATCCTATCGTTGCGAATGAACCTTCACACGCAGGCGCTTCATCAGCGGCGATCGACGGACGAGACCGGAAGATGTCTAGAAAACCGGTCTCGCGTTTCGAAGCGCCGCCAAGTGGCACGGATCGTTCCGGGCTTCTGGACGATCACTGTTCGGCAGCGTCGTCTGAGTTGTCGAGCGGGCAGTCTCCGCGACCCGGTCCGCCCCGATGCTTCCGGCCCATAGCCGATAGAGCGTTGAGAAGCTCTTCGGAGTCGAGCACGGCGTCTTCGTCGGCGTCGAAGTCTTCGATCAGTCGGGCGGCGAGGTCTTCAGGACCTATCGGTCCACGACCCTTGCGATCATTGTTCAGCCCCTTGCCTGGGCGCTCCGCCCGTTGCTCCATGCGCTTCTCTCGCATTCCTTGCAGGGCGGTGGCAAGCTCCTGCTGAGTGAGCGTATTGCTCTCGTCCGTATCGTAGTCGGTGAAGAACTCGACCACGACCTCTTCGGCAGGCGGAGGAGGCGGGGGTGGTCCCCAGGGTCGGGCGGATGCGGTGGCTGCGATGATACTGGCCAATGGAACAAGCCCTCCGGCGATGAGTAGTTTCGTTTTCATTACGTTTTCCTTTCGTTGATTCGTTTGAGTCCGTTTTCGGAAGCGCTCTGGCTCCTCGTTTGCAGGTCCCTAGTAAAGCGCAGGGAAATTACAGGGCTTTGGCGGCGCCCATTACACATTTGTAATGAAGCAGGCGCTTGTATTGAGGACGAGGCGGGCAATACTCGTCGAAGAAATGAAGCTGCTACTGATCGAAGATGAGAAGAAGATCTCGGACTTTGTCGTCAAAGGGCTGAGGGAGCAGGGGTTCGTGGTCGAACATGCTAGCGATGGGAACGATGGCTACCTGCACGCCACCACGCAAAGCTACGATGTGATCATTCTCGACATCATGCTACCGGGGCGCGATGGGCTGAGCATTCTCAAAGCGCTTCGCAAATCGGGCAATACGGTGCCCGTCATTCTCGTGACGGCGCGGGGCGAGCTTGATGAGCGGTTGGAGGGCTTGAATCTAGGCGCCGATGACTACCTGACGAAACCGTTCTACTTGGACGAGCTCATCGCTCGCATCCAGGCTTTGCATCGGCGCTCGACCGGGACTCAGCTTAGTTTGATGCAGGTGGGAGATCTCGTGATCAATCTAACCACACGAGAAGCAAAGCGTGGCGACGAGGCGATCGAGCTGACCATGCGCGAGTTCAATCTGCTCGAGTATTTGATGCGCTCGCCAGCCCGCGTGCTCACGCGTACCCAAATTTTGGAGCACGTGTGGGGGTACGATTTCGACCCCAATACCAATGTAGTCGATGTTTGCATACAAAGGCTTCGAAAAAAGGTCGACGCCGGTAGGGAAACCGCCTTGATCGAGACCGTACGGGGAGCGGGTTATCGAATGAAGAAGCTATGAGGTCGTTTCGCTTGCGTTTGATCCTCTGGACGATCCTGATCTGCGGGACCGTGATGCTCGTCTTTGGTATCGGTACCGACATCGGGATCAGGACCCTGCGATTGAAGAGCTTCAACGCCCAACTGGAGCGGTTTGTCGATCGCCCCGCGCCGCCTCTCTCCCATTCTCGCTATTGGCAGCGCTTCGGAAACGAGGCGATCTACGAAATCGAACGCGATCTCGGAACGCGCGCCTTCACGCTCATATACCAAGAGCAGGCTCCGCGAACGAAAGAGCAGGCGACGGAAGGGGACGCTCGCTATTGGGGCGATTGGGACGCTGTTTTCAGCGAGAGCGTGTCTTTGCCCGGCGTGATTGGCGAGCTGGATGAAGCTCCGGAATCGCCGCCGCCTCCAGGGGAGAGCGCGTTGGCGCCGGAACCCCGTGTAAGGCAAGGAGGCTGGCGGCGTGTCGGGCCGGACCGCTTTCCCGCATTCGACGGCCAGAGACCGCGCATCTCATTCTTTGATCATCAGTCCAGCGGCGAGGACAATGCTCGTTGGAGGTTCGTCGTGGCTCAGTTTTCTGGATACAATGTTCTTCTCGGGGCTGACTTGGAACCGGTATTGGCGGAACTGAGACAGTCCCGTCTGGCCTTGGTTAGCATGTTTCCGCTGGCCATCGCGATACTCGCCGCGAGTATTTGGATTTTCGCTACGAGAGCGATGTCACCGATCAGACGGTTGAGTGAAGCGGCCCGGCTTGTTTCCGCTCGGAGACTGGACGCTCGACTTGATGCCCAAGGAGAGGATAAGGAATTCGCCGAGTTGATCCATGTCTTTAACTCCATGCTGGAGCGATTGGAGAAGAGTTTTCGCCAAGCTACCCGCTTCAGCGCCGATGCGGCCCACGAGTTCAAGACCCCCCTTGCCATCCTGCAAGGCCAACTGGAGCTTGGCCTTCAGAAGGCTCCTGACAATAGCGAACAACAACGGCTGCTGGCGAATTTGCTGGAGGAGGTGGAACGTTTGAAAAGCGTTTCTCGAAAGCTGCTTCTTCTCGCGCGGGCGGACGCGGGCAAGCTGCCGTTAAACCTCGAAAGCGCGAGTGTAAGGGTGTTGTTGGAAGACTGTATCGATGCTTTGGATATTGATAGCGATTCGCTGCGCATCGAGTATCAGAACGGGCGAGATGTTAGGGTCGAATGCGACGTCTCGCTGACGCGACAGATTCTGATGAACCTGATCAGCAACGCGGAGAAATACCGCTATCCGGAGAAGAGCCGCATCGAAATTTCGGTCCTGATCGAGGACGCTAGCCGAATGGCGTTGAGAATCGAAAACGATTGCGCCCCGCTCTCGCCGGAGGAGCGCGATACCTTGTTCGATCGATTCACGAGGGGTGACGCTTCGCGAAATCGTAGCACGGATGGGACTGGGCTGGGACTGAGTCTGGCTATGGAATTCGCCAACGCTCAAGGAGGCGATCTGAGGCTCGTCGCTTCGGATGTGGATACGCGAGCGATTTTCGAGCTACGCTTGCCCTTGGCGAAGGCTCCCATTTCAGGGAACTAGCTTGGCTGTTGGGCTCGTTGTTGGATTGACCACCTCGCGAGTGTTGGCTATCGCGTTGCTCATCATGCGGAATAAAGGTCTCAATGGGTATCGAGCGTTGATGACAGTGATCGTGGCGGGCCTGCTCCTTTTGCTATCCGGTTGCGAGTCATCGAACATCCAGTACAACAAGCAAGGCTATGCGTCGCGATTCGGCGTGATGTCCCTAGGTCCGGATGGCAAGTACCACGTCTATGCCGAAACCACCCAGATCCATCGCCATGTTTCCCAGGACTACGCGCATGGCTTCGAAGTGAAGCGACGCGACAACGGGCGTTTCATGGGGTACTTCGAGGTCCGTTTCCCGGAGCCTATCGAGATTTCTCCCGAGTTGGAGAAGCATTACACAGTGCTTGAGGGGGGGCGGGTGATCCGCTCCGAATCCGAGTTGCATTGGGGGCTCTACAGCAGTCCATTCTGGTTTTCGGAAGACGATCCGCTCGGACAGTACGAGCTCAGCATCTACATCGATGGAGAGCTCTATCGCACCATCCAGTACGATGTGGTGCCCTTCGAGAGTGGCCTGCCGTTTTAGGCGAGCGCCTGTCACCTTCGCCGACAAGCGTCGACAACGCTTACAGGGACTGCTGCATCGATCAATTGATCGATAAATTAACATTTGCGCAAGTTGCTGTGGAACAAAGCGTAACGCGTCCGCTTGCGGCGCTATACGTAAGGCGGCATGGGGTTTGCTGAGAGCTTGCGGAACTCCAACTATCTATCGCCAAGATGACAAACAAGACACTCGCCACACTCTTCTTCGCCGCAACCACCGCCCTCGTTGCCACAAGCACCGCCTCCGCGGTATCGCTCAAGTCCCTGACTGACGGATACGACGTATTCGTACAGGGTAACGCTACTCTAAATGGAAGCGTTCATGTGGAAGGATCTATTGCTGTTGGGGGTACTTTAACCACCAACGGGAACCAGAATTCGTTTGGATACCACCCCTCTGCGTCTGACTACACGATTCTCGCAAATTCAGTCGACTTTAACGGTATTGATAACGGGAAGTACGCTAACGATCATAACCACAATTCGAGAATAGGGACGCTGAACAGCCAAGTGATCCAACCTGACGGAATCTACGAAGGCAGCACTCGCATCTTCAATTTTGATGGTAAGGGTAGCGCTGTTGAAGATGCTATCGATTCGAATTATTTTAGCCGCAAGATTGGAGGGCTCGTTGATTTCTCCAACACTCTCAAGGGACTTGATGACACTAATGTAATCAGCGACTTTTTTGACACCAACTCGGCGCCGAACACAAATCTAACACTAGAGTTTGGAGCAAGTCCGGGATTGAAGGTTATTAGTACTACATGGAATAGCATAACCAATATCGTCGGGAACTTGCAGACAATAGGTACGGCACTCGCCGGCGAAGCTTACGTAATTAACGTAGACTTAACTGGAATAGGTACAAACTCCTTCGGAAACTTTAACGTCCAAGGACGCAACGCAAGTCTCGTTGCTGATAGCGCGGATTTCATCCTATGGAATTTTTTCGCCAGTGACGATAGCGTTCTAAAATTTGAAAAGGGCTGGCTTGGCAGCGTTTTGGCTCCAACCTTAGATGTCTCAAACGCATCTAATGACATTGACGGAATGATTGTCGCAAGGAGCTTGGAATACACAGGAGGAGAAATACATGTCGACCCTTACGACTACGACTTCGAAGTCCCCGATGCCGGTTCCACCGCTTTGCTGCTGATTTTGAGCGCTCCGTTGTTCTTCTTCGCGCGTCGTCGATTGCGCTAAGCGGACGAATCGAAACCAAAGAATTTGTAGAAACGCGGGCCTGCGAGAGCGGGCTCGCTTTTTTTTGTCACGGGCTGGGGGTTATTTCGATCACGGTGAGTTCGTTGGGGGCGAGCAGGCGGAGCTGCGGTCCCCAGGATCCGGTGCCGCGGCTGAGGTAAAGGTATTGTTTCGGGGCCAGTTCGCTGAGACCAGGTTTCGCTTTGTATGCAAGCTTGGTCAGCAGGTGAAAAGGAGCGATCTGGCCGCCATGGGTGTGCCCCGACAGTTGGAGATCGAACCGACCTTTGGATGCTGGCTCGAAAGCCGGTCGATGCTTCAGCAGCAGGGTGAAGGCCTTGTTGGTGATCAGGCCAAGCGCCGTGTCCTCGTCCGGACGCATGGGAGAAGCGGGATCTTCGACGCCTGCCACACGCATGGTCTCGAGTACGAAGCTCGCTTCGTTTCGCAACGGTTTGAAGCCTGCCAACTCCGTCAGCGAGAGGGCGTCGTCGAGCCCTGCGTAGACCTCGTGATTACCCGAGACCGCGAACTTGCCCAGAGGCGCGTCGATCGAGCGCAGTGCGTCCACAAACGGGGCCATGAGCTCGAGATAGCCGTCGAACAGGTCTCCGGTGGACACCACCAGGTCCGGCTTTTCCTCATTGATGCGAGCTACCAGCTTCTTGACCCGTTTGAGCGAACTGCTATCGCCCAGATGAAGATCGGAGATCTGGATGATCTTCAAGGGCCGGTCTGCGAAAAGCTCTTTGTTGGAAACCATGGATACACGTTTGACCCGCACGCGCTGGGCCTCCCAACCGGCCCACATCCCTAGCGAGCCCGTGCCGATGGCGACGATCCAGAACTGGGCGCGATCGCTCAAGGAGCTCGTGAAGAGCTGAGCGAGGTCAGTCAGCGCCGCTAAGGTCAAAGCGATTCCCGCCAGCCCGAGCCAGGTATAGCCGATCCAGGAGAAAGGGAGCGAGGCGCGGATCGCCTTCCGCTTTTCAAGAAAGACCGCGGCGAAGAGCGAGAGAAAGAGAAGCCCGATCGACGTGGCCCAGAAGACCTCCAGCTGAGGAAAGGCAGTCCAGGCCGTCCGAAAGAGATAGACGTTTATCAGCCCGTAGAGACCTACGAAGATTAAGATCTGCATACAACGCGCGCGGCGTCCAGTTTGGAGAAATGGGAGAGGCGACCAACCGTATTCACCATTCGACTACCATACCTCCGCCAGCAGATCGTTCATCATTTCGAAGGCACGCTGAGCTGAGCGGGCGTTGTAGCGAGATCCGTCCGAATCGGCTTCGGGGTTGGTGAAGCTGTGAACGGTGCCGCTGAATTGCACGAGCTGCCAGTCAACACCGGTCTCCAGCATTACGGAAACGAAGCTGTCTACATCCGTCTGGGGCACGTAGGGATCTTCGGCCCCGTGCAGAACCAGGACCTTGGCATGCGTTCTACCCGCGTCCTCTTGCAATGTTGGCGACAGCAGGTCGCCGTGGAAGGAAACGATCGCGTCGAGGTCCGCCCCCGTCCTGCCTAGTTCCAGAACGGCGCCACCGCCGAAGCAGAAGCCGATCGCAGCGATCTTTTGCTCATCCAGCCCGTGCTTCGATCCCGCATCTCGGAAAACCTCGAGCGCCTTCTGGGCCCTAGCGCGCATCAGGTCGCGATCCCCGCGTAGCGTTCCGGCGGCCGCCCCTGCCTCCTGGCCGTTGCTTGGCCGCGTATCCACCCCGTACATATCGACCATCATGACCAGCCGGGAGTCTCCGGCCACCAGTTTGGCTTTTTCCAAGGAAGCCTCCGTCGGGCCCATCCAGTTGGGGATCATCAGAACTCCAGGCGCTTTCGTCGAAACGTTGCTCGGATAGACGAGAACGCTCTCGAAGGTGACGCCGTCAAGTTCGTAGGAGAGGGTTTCAGTCTCGAGCGGCTTCGCCGACGCGAAGGAGATGAGCAAAGCGGAGCAGAGGAATAGCGTGTAGCGTTTTTTCATGAAGTACGGTTAGGTTGAGTTGGTTTCCTTGAGGGCAGACGTTCGCCTCAGCGAACGGATTGCAGCGCAGCGCGTTCCGGTCGGAGAAGAACACTGGGACTCATTTGACGCGCTGCCACAATTGGCTCCGGCCGATTAGCGAAATTCCGATGTATCCGCGAACGTCTAGAACTTGGCCGTGTTTTCTGAGCCTCAAATGAGCGGAATAGATCTTGCCGTTGTTGGGGTCGAGGATCTCTCCGCCGGACCACTTGTTTTTATTCGGTTTGAATCCCCAGAGAATGGTCATGCCAAGGATCGGCTGATCGCGTCGCTCGCCCTCGCATTCCTCGCAGACCCGGTCTCGCCTGTCGGGGGCGAGGATTTGCTCCACTACGCCCTTCAAGGTGCCGTCCTTGTCGCGCGATATGCGCACCAAGCTTTTCGCCTCGCCGGTTTCGTCGTCGATGGTCCTCCAGAGACCGACGGGGCTTTCGTTGGCGAAAGCGCAGGGGATTAGGAGGAACAGCAGTGGGAGCAATCGCTTCATCAGTGTTTTCAAAGGTGACAGACGGGTCCGGTTCGATCAACCCGCGCCGAGCAAGATTCGGGAATTTGCGGACCGTTCACCCCAAGGATGCGACGGTCTATCCCAACACCCTATCATCGAACGAGATATTAGGCTTAGGAATAAGGGCGAACAAATACGCTTATGTTGCCATCAAAAACAAGAAATACCCTTCGATCCTGCGTCCTGATGGTCGCGGGGCTTTTTATCTCCAGTCTTGGCTATTCTCAAGGCTGCGTCATCTCGCGCGGAGGCGCTGGAAACATGCATTCGACGAGCGCATTGCTTCAGGCGGGGCAATGGCAGGTCACGACCAGCTACCGCTGGCTTTACTCGGACCGGCATTTTTCCGGGCTCGAGGAGCAAACGCATCGCAAGGACGAGCACACCGAAGTGATCAACGATTCGCACTTTCTGGACGTCACCCTCACGCGTGCGATCAGTCGGCGTCTCTGGCTCAACCTCACCGTTCCCACGGTCTACTCGGATCGATCCTCGCTCTACGAGCACATGGGCAACTCTTCCGGTCAGCGTTTTAGCACGCAAGCGGGAGGAATCGGCGACCTTCGCGTTTCCGCCAACTACTGGATGTTCGATCTCGAAAACCAACGAAGGAGCAATGTGCTGCTCGGGTTCGGGTTCAAGGCTCCGACCGGCGACTACAAGGCTACCGATACCTTCCACCGGCCAACCGGCTTGCAGGAACGCTATGTGGACTCGTCGATTCAGCCCGGAGATGGGGGGTGGGGACTGGTTTTCGATGCTCAAGGCTATCATCGGTTTTCCGAGCGAACGACCGCTTACGCCACCGTTTCCTATCTCGCCAATCCGCGCGAAATGGTGGAAGCGACAGGGTTCTCCGTGCCTGATTCGTACCTCTATCGAGCGGGCGTCGACTACTTGGCGTTTCCCATGCGAGGCGTCACGGTGAGTCTCGGGGGTAGGATGGAGGGCGTGCCCGAAGAGGATCTCTGGGGTGGGAGCAATGGGCGCCGCCGCCCCGGCTACTCGATAGCGATCGAACCAGGCTTCACCTACGCCAATGAAAGGCACAGCCTCACGGTCAGCGTGCCCATCGCTTTGATACGCAACCGAACCCAGAGCATTCCCGAAATCCCTCGCGGCAGACATGGCGACGCGGCCTTCGCCGACTATACGCTGAACGCGAGCTATTCGTATCGATTCTGAGGATACAGCCGAATAGCAGTCCACTGACAACAAGAACGGAGGTGGGCGCTACCACGCTGAAAGGCATCCCTGAACGCGTCCGGAGGAAGCGTTCCACCTTGGAGCGCGAATGAACGCGTCCGGAGGCCACGTTCCACCTTGGACCCGCTGACGAAAAAGCCGCCTCTCGAGGGAGGCGGCTAGGGGGAAAGGGGGGGGGTGTGTTGGCCGCTAGGGACAGCAGCCGCTACCGTTTGATCTGCAGGACGCGCTCGTTTATGAGCTGCAGAACCTCGGTTTCGAACTCCTCGAAGAGCATGGTCGGCTTTCCGTCGTGGAAACGGCTGCGCACGCTGACCTTGCCTTCTTCCGCTTCGCGCTCGCCCACGATCAAGACGTTGGGCACCTTGTCGAGCTCGGCGTTGCGAATCTTGGCTCCGAGCTTGTCGGAGTTGAAATCCGCCGCGGCCCGCACGCCGTTTGCCTTCAATTCCTCGAGCAGCTTCTGAGCGTAGTCCCGCACCTTGTCGCTGATGGGTAGGATGCGAACCTGCTCCGGGGCCAGCCATGTCGGGAAGTCGCCGCCGAAGTGCTCGATGAGCAGTCCGCAGAAGCGCTCCATGGAGCCGAAGGGAGCGCGGTGCACCATGACCGGGCGGTGCGGCTTGTTGTCCGAACCGGTGTAGGATATGTCGAAGCGCTCCGGCAGGTTGTAGTCGACCTGCACGGTGCCGAGCTGCCATTCGCGACCGATCACGTCTTTTACCACGAAGTCGATCTTCGGTCCGTAGAAGGCGGCTTCGCCTTCCTCTTCGACGTAGGGAACGCCCAGGGTTTTGACCGCCTCGCGCAGAGCGGCTTCCGCCTTATCCCAGTTCTTCGGGTCGCCCACGTACTTGTCGGAATTCGGATCACGTAGGGAAACGCGCACCGAGTACTCCTCCATGCCGAGGGTGTTGAAAACGATTTTCACCAGATCGAGACAGCCCTGGATCTCGCCTTGCAGCTGCTCCTCTGTGCAGAAGAGGTGGGCGTCGTCCTGAGTGAAGCCGCGCACGCGCGTCATGCCGTTGAGCTCGCCGGATTGCTCCCAGCGGTAGACGGTGCCGAACTCGGCCAAGCGGATGGGAAGATCGCGATAGGAGTGCGGCTCCGAGTCGTAGATCTTGATGTGCATCGGGCAGTTCATGGGCTTGAGCAGGAAGCCATCGATGTCGCCCGTTTCCAGCTTGTTGGTCAGCTGGGAGCAAGGGGCGTTTTCATCGGCCAGGTCCGCCAGCGAGTCGCGCTCGATGATGGGAGCGAACTGGGACTCCTGATAATACGGGAAGTGTCCAGATGTTCGATACAGGCCAAGCTTGCCGATGTGCGGGGTGAAGACTTGCGTATAGCCCTGCGTGATGAGCTGCTCGGAGATGAAGTCCTGCAGCTCCTGGCGAATGATGGCCCCTTTGGGTTTCCAGAGGACCAGGCCTTGGCCGACCGCTTCGTCGATGTGGAAGAGGCCCATTTCCTTGCCCACGCGGCGATGGTCGCGCTTGCGAGCTTCTTCCAATTGCTCGAGATAGGCTGCCAGCTCTTCCTTCGAGGGAAAGGCGGTGCCGTAGATGCGCTGAAGCTGCTTGTTCTTTTCGTCGCCGCGGTGGTAGGCGCCTGCGACGGAAAGCAGTTTGAACGCTTTGATCTTCTTGGTGTAGGCGACGTGAGTGCCGGCGCAGAGGTCGAGGAACTCGCCGTTCTTGTAGAACGAAATGGTGTCGCCTTCCGGGATGTCCGCCAAGCGGCCGAGCTTGTATTCGGCCTGACCGAACTCCTGGATCATCTGGGTGGCTTGCTCGCGGGAGACCTCCACGCGCTCGAACTTCTGGTTCTCCTTGATGACCTTCTTCATCTCCGACTCGATCTTTTCCAGATCTTCGGCGGTGAACTTATGATCCAGGTCGAAATCGTAGTAGAAACCGGTGTCGGTTGGCGGGCCGATGTCGAGCTTCGCTTCCGGAAAGAGGCGAAGAACTGCAGTGGCGAGAACGTGGGCCGAGCTGTGGCGGATCTCTTCGAGAGGAGTCATTTGTTCTTTCATGAGGAAAATCGGGCAGCTTTTCTAAGCGCGAAACTGCACAGATGGGCATAGATCGGGGAGCGAATCAAGACTGCGTTTGAGCAGCGGAAGAGGAGGGAGACAAACGGAGATTCTTGGTTCGCAGCCCTGGGGCTGGTCGCGCTTTCGCTAATCCGGGACCGTTTCCGTTCTCCTCGAGCGAGCCGCTGCTTGGCTTCAGCTATCGGAGTAGGTCTCGTCGATGAAGCGGTCGACCCGCTGGAGCAGCAGAGCGCAGCGCCTGTCGTTTCGTCGCTCGACCAGCAAACGCTTCGCGGCGTAGGGATGGTCGATGAGATTAGCTCCTGCCAGCTCGATCATTCGATCCAGCCGTTTCGCGTCGCCAGTCGCGTAGTACAAGGCGGTATTGACGATGAACTCGCTTCCGTTTCGCCCGTCGTAGCGGGAGATGGCCTCGATCGCTGGTTGATTTCCAAATCGAGCCAGGGCGGCGAACAGGGCGCCGTCGTCCACCATGGAGCTGATCAGATCGTCGAGATCCTTGGACTTCCCTCGATTCGTTTCGCCGGCAGCTATCGAATCGAGTCGACGGGCCAGGTAGGGCACCGCTCGTTCGTCGCCCAGAAGGGCCATGGTTTCCGCGATGTTCATGGGAAAGAAGCCGGAATCGTTGGGAAGCTGCTCCACCAGCAGGGGGAAGCAGGTTTCAGAATTCATGGTGGCGAGGGCCCGCAGGGATCCCCCGATGGCGCAATTGCTGGAGGCGTGGTGATAGATGTCCAACAGGAGCTGCTCCTCCCCGTCATTAGCCAGCTCCTCGAAGGCTCGTTTCTCGAGGCGTCCGTGGGCTAAGTGGCTGTGGCAGAGGGCTGCCAGCATCTTGTTGGCGTCGCCGCCGTGCGAGCCGCTCGCGAGATGGTCGATGGCCTTTTCCATGGCTTCGAAATCCAGTTTCGCCCCAAAAAAACCGTCCGACTCGGATGCGAGCGGTGTCTGGCCGAAGAGGCGTTTCATGATGAACCAGCTATCGGTATCGAATTCCAGATCGATAAACTCTGGAATCATTTCGTAGAACTCAGCTTGAGCCTTGGCTTCGATCGCCTTGGGATCGTCGCGTTTCTCGTAGGTCTGCGAAAGCAGGTACCACAGGGCGCTGTAGCGCGGGAATCGCTGCAAGGCGTCCTGTCCCAGATCGAGCGACTCCTGGGTGCGTCCCAATGCGTTCAGGGCGTTCATCGCTCCGCAGACCACCTGCGGGTCTGCCTGGTCGTCCTCCAGCGCCACCTCGGCCACCGCCAGGGCCTGCTCATGCTCGCCCAGTTCGCCGAGAGCGTAGATCAGAGCCGGGTAGGCCTCCAGATCGTGGAAGGGTGATTTCGCCGCTTCGCGCAGATGCTGCGCCGCGTCGCGGAACCGCTCGCGGCGAAACGTTTCTTCGTCGACGTCGCCAGCGGGCTGGAAACTGAGGCTTCCTCGCGAACGAATCACGCCAGGCCCATCTCTCGCTTCGGTCAGCAGCTGCTCGCCCAGCAGAAAGTGCAGCGGGGCGGGATTGTCCGACTTTTCGATGCCTTTGAGGAGGATCGATTTGGCCTGATCCACCTTTCCTTGTTGAAAGAGCACTTGAGCCGCGATCCCATAGCCGGCCGCTTCCTCAGGCTGCTTCTTGCGCAGCTTGTGAAGCGTCTTGAACGCGGCATCGATTTCGCCCCGGTCGATCTGCTGCAGGGCCACCTCTTTGCTGACGAGGGCGCGGGCGGAATGGGACGCAGGGGTCAACTGGAGGGCAAGGACTACGGAAATCAGCAGCAAGGGGGCGGAGAAGGGGTGGCTCATGGTGGGCCAATAGATACTACATGTGTAGGATTTTCAAGTCCCGCCAGCGTTTGCAGGGGAGCGTTTTTTTGAAATGCGGTCTTCGTCTGGGGTCGACTTCGGGTTTGGACGGATACGCAGGCTGCCGAGCGTCCCGTCCGATGAGGGCGAGCTGTCTGCGGACGGGCGTTTCGGCGGCGCTTCCGCGCTTTCCTAGAGCTGCTCCAGGTCGTAGCCGTCCTTGCGGTCGAGGGCTTTCCAACCGGCGGCGGCGAGCTGATCGCGCAGGGCGTCCGCGGCGGTCCAATCCTTTTCCTGTTTGGCCTGCCAACGCTTCTCCGCGATGGCCTTGACCTCCTCGGGGGCGTCGACCTTGGGTTTTTCGATGACCACCTGTTCCAGATCGTAGCCGAGGGCGAAGATGATGCGATGAAACGCCACCGCCGCGTCGGGGCCGGTAGGTTTGGCTTTGATGGCGGTGAAGATCGCTCCGAGCGCCGCGGGCACGTTCATGTCATGGGAGAGCTTGGTCCAAGCATCGGCGAAGACGCCCCAATCGTCCTTGGCATGCTTGCCCTTGGCGATCGCTTTCAGGACCGCGGACCGCTTCAGGCCAGCGGCGGCCAGGATGTCGTCGGAGAACTTGCGCAGTTTCACCAAGGCGCTCTGAGCGGCCACCAGCGAGTCGTCGGTGAAGTTGATGGTCTGTCGATAGTGTCCGCTGGTGAGGGCGTAGCGAAGCACCACCGGAGCATAGCCTTTGGCTTCGATGTCGTCGACGGTGTAGAAATTGTTCAGGCTCTTGGACATCTTGGCCCCGTCGACCATCAGGTGAGCGGCGTGTATCCAATATTTGAAGAACTGCTTCTGGTGGCCGCAGGAGCATTCGGACTGGGCGATTTCGTTTTCGTGATGAGGAAAGGTCAGGTCGACCCCGCCGGAGTGAATATCCAGATTGTTGCCCAGATACTTCATGGCCATGGCGGAGCATTCGAGGTGCCAGCCCGGACGGCCTTGGCCCCAAGGGCTGTCCCAAAAGACGTCACCATCGGTCGGCTTGCGGCTTTTCCACATCACAAAGTCCGCTGCCGAATCGCGGGTGTATTCATCGGAATCAACCGGTCCTTGCTCTTCGTCCGCTGGCGTATCCGTGAGAAGCTGACGCTCCTTGATGCGGGAAAGCTTTCCGTATTCATCGAATGAAGACACTCGAAAGTAAACCGAACCGTCATCCGACGCGTAGGCGTAGCCGCGCTCGATGAGCTGCTCGATCATGGCGATTTGCTCTTCGATGTGCTCGGTGGCCTTGGGTTCGACCATAGGCGGCAACATATTGAAGCGCTCGCAGTCTTTCTGGAAAACCTCGGTCCAGTGTTCGGTGAAGGCCTTGAGCGGCTTTCCTTCTTCGATCGAGCGGGCGATGGTCTTGTCGTCCACGTCGGTCAGGTTGCGCACGTGCAGGACCTTGAACCCAGCGGTCTGCAGCACGCGCCGCATGATGTCCTGATTGAGGAAGGTGCGGAAGTTTCCGATGTGGGCTTGGGCGTAGACGGTGGGTCCGCAGCAGTACATGCCCACGACGTTTCCTTTGGTGGGAACGATCGGTTCCGCCTTGCGAGAAAGGGTGTTCTGAAAAGTGACTTCGGACACTGCTGGGTGGGAGGTTGTTTAGCGTTTCGGCTGTCAGGAGCTGGTCGGATCCGGCGGTAGGTTTCGGTTTGCGTGTTACGAGCGAATCCGCAGCTTGCCTGCAAAGAGCCATGAAGAGTTCCCATAAGACCGAGGATTTCAAGCTGGATTTGCCGCGCCGCCCGCGCCGACTGCGCCGCACCGACTCGTTGCGTCGCATGGCGCAGGAGACCTTCGTGCGGGTGGAGGACCTGATCGCTCCATTGATCGTGAAGGAATCCGGCGAGAAGGAGCCGGTCGGATCGATGCCGGGGCTTTATCGTCTCAGCATCGAGGATCTGGTGCGCGAATGCTGCGAACTGGCCGAGCTCGGGGTGCCGGCGGTGGCGATTTTTCCCAACATGGACGCCAGCCTCAAGGACGCCCTCGGCTCCGAAGCGGGGAATCCGGACACCTTGACTCTGCGAGCGGTGCGGGCGTTGAAAAAGGAGGTGCCTCAGCTCTCGGTTATCACCGACGTGGCGCTCGATCCCTACACCTCCCATGGGCATGACGGGGTGCTCAACGAGGACGGCAGCTACGTGATGAACGACGAGACCGTGGCCCGGCTGTGCCAGATGGCTCTGCTGCAAGCGGAAGCTGGCGTGGATATCGTGGCTCCATCCGACATGATGGACGGGCGGGTGGGGGCGATCCGTTCGGCATTGGACGAGGCTGGCCACATCGATACTGCGATCATGGCCTACTCCGCCAAATTCGCTTCCGCCTACTACGGACCGTATCGCGAGGCCGTCGGAAGCGCTAGCGCCGCAGGAACGACTTTGCTGGGCAAGGAAACCTATCAAATGAACCCCGCCAACCGTCGGGAGGCCATCATGGACGCTTTGATGGACCAAGACGAAGGCGCTGATTTCGTGATGGTGAAACCAGCCGGGGCGTATCTGGACATTATTCGGGAGTTGCGCGACGCTGCGGAGGTGCCGGTGGCGGCCTATCAGGTTTCGGGCGAATACGCCCAGATCCACGCTGCGGCCAAACTCGGCTGGCTCGACTACGAGAAGACGCGCGACGAGTCGCTACTCGCCATCAAGCGCGCCGGAGCGGATGTGATTTTATCCTATTTCGCCAAAGAGGTCGCGGCGAAGCTCAATGGGTGACGGGTGGAACGGCTCGTCCCCGAAGCGTTCGAAACCGAGGATCCGCCTTCGCCAGTTTGCGGCCGAAGGCTAGGCGCGCCCGGAGGTCCCGCCCCACCTCATGAAAAGGCCCGCCTCCGAAATCGGAAGCGGGCTTTTGATTAAATCTGTGGTCCGGCAGAGTGACTACTTGTCTTTGTCGTCGTCTTCCTCCTCGTCGTCGATGTCGAAATCGTCATCGTCTTCGTCAGGGGGAGGACCTTGATAGGTGTCGTCATCCTCGTCCTCATCCTCCTCGTCGTCATCGTCCCACTTGAGGCTTTCGTCCTTTGAGATCTGTGACGTGTCTTCCTCTTCGATGTCGGGGATGTCGTCCAGGTCGTCGTCCTCTTCCGAATCGTCGTCCTCGTCCTCGTCGATTTCCCAGCCTGCGGGAACGTAGTCGAGAATCGCGGTGACCTCTCCGAAGAGATGGATGGCGCGTCCTTCGATGAAGTTGTTGTTCTCCTCCTCGCGGATTTCCTCTTCAACTTCATCCACCGTGAGCTTGCTTTCGAAGTCGAACATGTCGTTGAGCATGTTCACGCGCACCTTGGTGATGTGGTTGATGAAGTCAGCGTATGGGCTGTTCTCGTCGTCCACGACATTGGGCAATCCGAAAAGCGGCTCGTCTGCGTCCGCAAAACCCTCCTTCGAACGAACGAGTCGGATGATACCGTCGCCCAAATCACGCTGGATGCGGAAGGGGATGAAGGCTGAGTCGAAAAGATCCTGATCCAGCTTGTACTCCTGCAGCGGCTCCAGGAGGTCGAGGATGTGGGAAATCTGTCGCGGGTCGATTATGCTCAGGCCGTCCACGTCCCAGTGAATGTCGTCGCTTACTTCGACGACCCACCAGTTCATGTCTTCTCCGAGACGTACCGAACACCATTCAAGTTGTTTTCCTGCTCTTGGCATGTTTTACAATTTACGCTTATCCAAAAAGACCGAGCTGCTGCTAAGTCAATCAATGAAACCCTAAAAAACGACGAAAACTGAGAATTGTCGTTTCGCAAGGGAATCCATCCATTGAGCCTTGTTGGGCTAGGTCCGACTTGTCACGATTTTTTGGATATTCCTTTCGGTTCGGGAGCGAGTCAGTTTAGGCGTAGATCGAGCTTTTTGCTTTTCATCGCTCAGCTCTTGTCATTCTAGTAGCCACGACATGGGCGCTCTCTACCAGAACCTTGCACGACCACTTTTTTTCAAACTCGACCCTGAGCGGGCTCACGAAGTCACAGTCGACGGTTTGAGGGCGCTTTGCGCCGTTCCCGGGATGGCCCGGGTGTTGGCGTCCTTCAATCAGCTGCCGTCGGCAGCCAAACCGGTCGAGCTGTTCGGGGTGCGTTTTCCCAATCGCATCGGATTGGCCGCTGGCTTCGACAAGAACGCGGTCTGCTGGCGAGCCTTCGAAGCCTTTGGTTTCGGTCACGTGGAGATCGGTACGGTCACCTTCAAGGCCCAGCCGGGAAATCCCAAGCCGCGGCTCTTTCGCTATCCGGAACACAAGGCGGTTCTCAATCGCATGGGTTTCAACAACCACGGAGCTCAGTCAGTGGCCGTTCGGCTAGGAAAAGGACCGGCGGTCGGCGAGCGCCGCATTCCGCTCGGCGTAAATATAGGAAAGTCCAAGGTCGCCCCCTTGGATAAGGCGGTGGAGGACTACATCGGCTCCTTCACCTTGCTCGCGGAACATGCAGACTACGTGGCGATCAACGTCAGCAGCCCGAATACGCCGGATTTGCGAAAGCTGCAGGAAGAGTCTCGCCTGCGCGAGCTGCTCAGCGAATTGACGCGCTGCAACAATGAACGCGAAACGAAGAATCCTGGCAGCCGAAAGCCGATCCTGCTCAAGATCGCTCCGGATCTGAGCGTCGGTCAGCTGGACGATATCCTTTCGATTCTGAGCGAGCTGCATCTCGACGGTATCATCGCTACCAATACAACGATGGCGCGCGAGGGACCATTCGCTGACATCAACCAGCCTGGCGGCATCAGCGGAGCTCCAATCTGCGACATGTCTACCAAGATGATCGCACACATCGCCAAAGTGACCGATGGCAAGCTGCCGATTATCGGAGTCGGAGGTATCACTAATCCTGATACGGCCGCTCAGAAACTCGACGCTGGAGCGTCCATCGTGCAAATCTATTCGGGCATGATCTTCGAAGGACCTTTGGTCGCCAAGCGCGTCGCGAGGGCTTTGGCGGAAAAGATGGGCGACTTATAGAGTGGGGCGCCGCCGCTTCATGAGACTTCGGGTTTCGATGTCTCGAGCGAAGCGGCCCGCTCGACGCAGTATCGAGCCTGCGACGCAGTGGACGACGAAGCGTGGGCAGGGCCGAAGAGCCCTGAGCTCACACCTCGACCGTGCCGGTGAAGACGTTCACCGCTGGACCGGTCAAAGTGATTTCCGAAACGGAACCGCCGTCCCGCTTGAAGCCAATCGTCAAGACGTCGCCTCCCGCCACCAGCACTGAAACGGGCTGCTGTGACAATCCCTTCAAGACCGCTGCGATAGCGACCGCGGTGACGCCAGTGCCGCAAGCGAGCGTTTCGTCCTCCACTCCGCGTTCGTAGGTGCGCACCTTGATGACGCCGTCGGGCATGATTTGGGCGAAGTTGGCGTTGGTCCCTTTAGGGGCGAATTGCTCGTGATAGCGAATGGCGCTGCCTTCAGGGCGGATGTCAACCTCTTCGACATCGTCCACGAAGCAGATCACGTGCTCCACTCCAGTGTTCATGAAGTGGTAGTTGAACGTGCCGTGCGGGGTCGTCAGGCTTTGGTCGAGGGCCAGGTCCTTCAAAGGCGTCATGCGAATGGTGAACTGCCCGTTGTCTGCATCTGCGGTCATGGGCCCGGCATCGGTCTTGAACGCTACACGAGAACCGTCGCCCACGCCGTTTTGAATGGCGAAGGAGGTGAAGCAACGGGCGCCGTTTCCGCACATGTCGACTCGGCCGCCATCCGAGTTGTAGTAGACCATGGTGGCTTCGACCGAGTCGTCCGCAGGCGGGTTGAGCAGAATGAGTCCATCCGCCCCGATGCCGAAACGACGATCGCACAGCTTGGCGACCTGCTCAGAGGTGAGCTCGATCTTTCCGTCGAGATTTTCGATCATTACGAAGTCGTTTCCGGCTCCGTGCATCTTCGTGAATTCGATTTCCATGGTGAAAGACTGCAAATGAAGCATCACGAACCGCGATGCAATGATTTCGTGCGTCGCAGACCCTATTCAAAAACGTTCGAGCCATCGATCCGATTCAGGTAGTCGCGAACGAACAGCAACAGCGAATCCCTAGATCGGTACTTCAAGTAGGTTTCGAAGGCCTCTTTGGAAGCCAGAGGTTTTTCCAGTTCGTAAAAGGCGACGCCCCGCAAAACCTCGAGATCCCAGAAGCCGGGGGAAACCTCCTCCGCTTCCGCCGCGTTTTCGATCACGCCTTGCCAATCCTCTTCCGCGTAGGCTTTCAAGGTGGCGGCGTGCGCCCTAACGAGTTCGTTTCGAGAAACTTCAAGCACGTAGTCGAAGAACCACTCCATCTTTTCGCGATGCTCCGGGAAGCCCACCAGCAGGCTGGTCATTGAGATCGGGGCGAGCTCCCAGCTGGAAATGCTCCAAGCGGCTTTCTTTTCGATTTGCTCCACAATCCGGTCAGAGAGCAGCTCCGTGGTCAAATCGTCGCCATAGGCTTGAGCGATTTGGTAGAACAGGGCGATGAAATGATCTGCGAGCAGCGTTTCGCTATCGAAGCCTTGCAGCATGGCCAAGGCTTTGCTTTTTTTGCCTTTCTCCACGAGATCGAGCAAGCGAGCGACTCGTTCGTAGGCCGGGTCATAGCCAAGCATTCTCAGGAACGGTTGGACGCCTTCCGAGGTTCCAGACGGGAAATAGAGGGACAGGCTATTGTAGACATCCGTCATCATGGCGTCCTGATTCTCCACCGCGAACTGCCTCATAGCGGAAAGCAAAGGCTCGCGCTGTTCAGGGTTGTCCACATCGATTCCCTCCAGGAGACAGAGGGCAATGGCGCTCCCTAGAAGCGGGTTGGCGAGATTCTCCAGTTGCTCGACGGACTCTGCCAGAAGAGAGGTGATGTCTTGGTGAACGACAGAGTTCTGATAGAAAATCATATCCGCTAGATGGGTGATCAGCTGCTCCGAATAGCCGAATCTCGAGACCTGGAGAGCCAGTTGTTCGGGGTATTCCGATAGGCTAAGCAATTGGAAAGGGGCGAAACTGGAAGCCGCCGAATCGCCAACAGGGAGGTTTGCAGTGACGGACTCGTAGAAGGGAGCCAAGGAGCTGGCCATTCGCAGAGTCTGCAATGCGTCGAGCCGCACTTGGGATTTGTCCATGTTTTGACGATCGCTGATCTCGATGGATTTCAAATTCTCCAAGATCGGCTTCGCCGCATCTTCGCCGAACCTGACTGTTCCGTAGCCGATCGCTTTCTTGATCTGGACTACGTCCATGCCGATGATGGGTCCTTCGAGAAGAAAGGCTACCGAAGCCTTCCAGTCCTCTAGCGACTCTTGCGGCAGCTTCAGATACTCCAGCAGGTGTTTGTATTCAGTCTTATAATACTCAGTGAGAAAGGACGCGTCTTGCATCAAGCGGTCGAGCAGCTGGACATTTCGAGTGTCTACCAAGTGCTCCACAAAATTCAGCTTGATCAGGTTGCGCGTGTGGAGATCGATTTGCTCGTCGCTGGTGATCGACTCGATGCGATCGAAAAACCAATCCGGATCTGGAGCGAAGCGTTGCCAATTGTAGACGCCATTGACCAAGGCTTTTCGGCGAACCGACAGCGGTTCCTCCTCGTTCTCCGCCAGCAGGAAATAGTACTTCGCCATCTCAAGCGCCGATAGGCTCTCAAGCTTGCCTGGAATATCATTTAGCAAGGCCGTTCCATCGGCATAGAGCTCGGACATTTCGAACGGGCGCACATGATCCCACCAAAGAAGGTGATTCTCGGAACGAAACGCCTTCACTTTTTGCGTGAATTCTCCCTTCACATCGAACTCCCTGTTGGCGGTCGCCAGGTAGCCGCGCAAGGCGTCGCATATCGGCTCGTTTTGCGAAATCAGTGGATGTTGCAACTCCCGTTCAACGAGTTGCTTCAAGGCCTTGTAGTCCTTTTTGTCGACCTTCTGGGCAGCGACAAGATTCACTGCCTGGGCTCGAAAGCGCCCCATGTCCGCTTGGTCGAGGTAGGCCTCTAAGCTGGAGAAGGACTCATGCTCCAACACCCCGTTGACCGCGATCAGACTTGTCCAAATCAGAAGAGCATAGCTCATCGTTTCCTCGGAGGTCTCCGGAGCTGATCGGACCTCCGACACCCAGCGATCCATGTTATCGATATCCCGACTGAGATAGTAGGCGTGAACGACGAGTCGCTTGAGCAGCTCCCGATTGAGATAGCTGCCATTTTCCACCGCGAATTCTCCGAGTGGTGCTAAGGCCGCGAAGAGTTCGACTGAGGCGGGATCGCTCAAACCGTTGAGCGAAATAAGCTGCATCAATCCGACAAGATCCTGTTCGTTGGCACAGGCGCTGATCGCGTAGCGTAGCAGTCCTTGGTGCAGCGTATCGAGATCTTCATCACGTATCGCTTCGCGACAGGATTTCTCCAGCTCTTCATAGTCGGAGATAAGAGGTGATAGTGAACTAAGTCCGGAAATTCGCAGATTGTATCCAAGTTTCTCGATCAGGTTTTTCACCGCCTCCATCGGCGTATGGCTCTGCGTTGCATAGTCACGATAAAGCCCTTCGTTTTGTCGCATGCGAAGGATCCGGCCGGTTTGATCCGCGACATTCGCCGCGGCGAGTTGATCGGAATCCGCATCTGCAAGGAAATCGAGAGCCTGTTCAGCTTTCGTATTCAACCCTTCGAGACGCGATAGAAAATAAGCCCTCAGCAGCCCTTCGTAGATATTGCGATTTTCGAAGTGGTCTTTTCCTCCTTCCAGATAGGCGTCGATCGCTTCAGCGGTTCTCCCCGCATCCAACAAGGCGTCGCCTAGACGCGCGCGCAGGATGCCGCGGTTCCCGGCAGGGTGAGCCGGATACTCCAGCCAGCCCGCAATGAGTTCGACCGCTTCGTTTGCTCTACCGCGCGAGCGAAGGATTTGGGCGAAGTTCAGGTCGGCGTTTACGATGTTGTCGTTGCTAGGCACGAGTGTGGAGAGCACCTCCTTCAGCGGATCGGTCAGCTCGGGAGCCGCCACATGGTGGGTGATGCTCCAGATGGCCCAGTAGAGGTATTTCGTCGCGAGTTCTTGATCGTCAGGAAAGCGAGTGAAGAAATCGAAACTGAGAGCAGCTTGGCGGTCCCATTCTTGTTCTTGCTCGGTGGCGAGAATCATTTCCTCTAGTTCCTGTTTGGATACGCGTTTGGGAGCCTGGTTTTCGGTGTACCATTTAGCATCCAGTTCCTGAAAAGAGGAGGCGATAGTCGCGGCGGCATCCTTTAGTTGGCGAGAGAGCTTCAGGCTTGATTCGATTCTCTCGACCGAGACGAGAGAGTCGGACAGTCTTGGGCGATTGGACGCCAGGTCCTGCAAAGCGTTTTTCCAGATCTCTAGGCTCTTCTCGGAGCTAATGTCGACGTTGTCCTCAAGTTCCTCCGCGGCGTATTCGATCATTTGCTCAAAGGCCTCTGCATGCGCGTTCTCGAGCCATTTTAGATCCGAGGCCAATCGGCGGGCATCCTCCTGCGTGACATGGAAAGCGATCAGCAGATAGGCGAGGTCGTTTTGAGCTGGCGACTCCTCGCTCAATCCCTCTTTCGCCATTTTCACGAGTTCCTTGGAACCGCGTTCTCGATAGATCCAAGCGGCGTTGTAGGCTGACCAGCCACGTCGATAGGGCGTGAGCTCATCGTTTCCGAGGTGACTTTTGAAGAGCTTCAAAGCCTCATTGTCCTTGTCCGCTGTATCCAGTTCTTGGGCAAGCAAGTATTCGCCCCAAGCTTTCATGGAGGGAGTCACTTCATCGCCGTATTCAGCGAGCTGATCCTTGATCCACTTCGCCAATTCGAGCGGCGGCGTTTCACCCGTGTCGATGCGAGCGATTTCCATTTTCGCTTCGTAGAGCTCAGGCCGATCTTCGGGGAACCATTCGATAGTTCGCAAAAGCGCTTCGCGTCGCTTTTTCGGCTCTTTTTCCAGTTCGTAGAGCTCGTCGAGAAGGGCGAGTTGAGCCTTAGCGGACGAGAGCTTGGGAAAAGGTGCGTCCGACTCCGACTCGGCGCTTTGCAGAGACTCGACATTCGAGAAGCTGATAGGCTTGTTCCACCAACGGTTCAAGGAAGTGACCGCGTTGTGAAAGGCGCTAAATTCGGCCGCTTCGATTCGGTCGGTCCGGTTCTCTACCGTGATGCGAGCGCGGAGACTATTTTGCTCAAGCCACCAAGAGCCCGCGTATTTATATTTTGGAGTCGCTAGGTTGATTTCCTTTGGGAGAGCGTTCGGCTTGATGTTTCCTGGCAAGGCGATCGTTAGGTCGATGATCGATGAATCGAAATCAACTCGATAGTCTGAGAACCGATCGTTCGGGGAATCGCCAACAGTTGGTAGAATCCAGGTGACGTCCGGCAATCCAAAGGTGAACTGATTCGGGTCGCTCGATTCGTCTCCTTTGATCACGAAGTAGGCGCTTACCATGGGTTGCCCTTCAGCGGGACGTCCGTCGAAAATGACGTCAGCCATTTCGGCGCCGGGGTAGAATCCATCGATCTGATCGTGAAGCGAGTTTCGAAGACCTTCCGGCGACTTGTCTTGATAGAAGGTAAGATAGGAGGACTCGTAATACTCTGTGGCGTAGAGACGATACCACCCGGAAGCGGTGTGGTCACCGGTGAGCTTCAAATCGAAGGAAAAGGTAAGCGTGCCAGCGGGAGTGGCGGGAGTTCGCTCGAGGGTGGCTCGGTCTTCTCGAACGACCAACACATCTCGATCAATGTCACTCAGAGGCAGACTGCCCAAGCGAAGGTTTTCCACTGTAGGATCGAGAAACAGCGACTGGCCGTCGCTGAACTCGACCAAAGCGATGGCGTGGTTGAAATAGAAGGGCGATGGGCAGCGTTTGTCGAATTTTCCAAATCCATCGGTATCGATCAGAACGAGAAACGCTGGGATTCCTTTATGCCTCAACGCGGCAGCGAGCAGATTCGATTTGTCCTTACAATCTCCATACTTGCGATCCCACACCGCATTGCAGTCGGCGGGCTGAAAGCCAGCCAAGCCAAACTCCAGCCCTGTGTAGCGCACGTCATTGGCTACGCGATCGAGGATGGCTTGGGCGATTTCGCGTTCATCGGACATTCCTTCAGTCCAGGCGTCGATGCTCGTGCGCATCTCTTGTGATAGTTGATTCCTCTCGTTCGCCAGATCGCGTATCCAGTTGCCAACCACATCCCACCTATCGAAGGTGGTAACGCGAGCGATAGGGCCGACGTCGCTCATCGGCTCTCGCTTCACTTCGTAGTCTTTTCCTTCTCGATTCAGGTCTTCCCAGATCCATTTGGTTCGACCGTCGTAGGTGGTCGACTGCGGATCGGGAACCTTTGATCCAGAATTGGAAAACGACATGCGGGCAGCGAAGTCTTCTGGCACATCCAGTTCATAGTGGGTGCGATGAATCGGCCAGTTGAATTGGAAGGGAAAGCTGTGCATGGTGTGCGAGGATACCAATGGTTTGGTTTCCTTCGTGATGACGATGCACTCCGTGATGCTGCCGACAGCTACGTTGGGATAGATGACTACAAGCTCTTCTTGATCGGTGTAGAGATCGGAATCCGCTTCGTCTTGTGGTGATTGCGTGAATACAGCGTCTGGGTCCACGTCGATGATTCTGCCGTCTGGCAGGTAAGTCCTACCCAGGACGAGGAATGGCTCTTCCTGATCCTTACGATAGCGGAAAATCTCCTTGGAGGAGGCGCTCACGCCCGACTCCGCCAGCACATAGTAGATGCCATGATCGACCCGGTAGCGCTCGGTATCGGAAACGATGTATTCGATGCGCTCGTTGAGCAGGACGATTCCAGGTTCGGAAGAATCCTTAAAGCGTTCGATTCCACCGCGTACGTCCTCCACTTGGAGGAGCCTATCCTTGACGGTCTCGTAAAAGGGGATGTCCGCGAGAAAGGCCGGTTTCTCTTCGGATCGAAGGGGGTGAGATAGGAGTAGGGAGACTAGAAGGGAGAAGAAAACAAAGCGAAAACGCATTCGTCTTCGAATGTCCGACTAAAGGGATTTGGCAAACCAAAAACTAGTGTTTCTACGGAGGTCGCTACGCATAGTGTACCTGTTCTCGCACGGTACTATTCGTAGCGACAGCGCCGCGTGGACCGAGGTCAGGAGCGGTAGCTTTGCATCAGGTCGATGATCGTCTCCCGCAGTTCGAAGAGCTCCTTGCGGGCTTCGGAGGTCCACTTGAATTGGTCGGCGCTCACGGTAGTGCATGCCTCGAGGGTGGCGATGGTGAGGTGCAGCAAATGCAGCGCGCGCTTGAGGGTGGCGATGATGAAACCATCCTCGGCGGGCACGCCTTCGGAAACGGGTTCCAAGGCGGCGATGAGCTTGCTCACTGTCATTTGAGCGTGCCAGATCAGCTGATTCCAGGGATTGACGGTGTCTTCGGTGATCAGACCTCGGTTTTCCGCCTCGTAATAAAGCTGCGAAGTCAGCTCGACCATGCGGCTGATCACCGGATGATTGGGGATCGCTTCGTCAGGTTCGTTTTCAGGATCGTCGTCATCCCAATCATCGAACATTTCTTCGGTGACCTCCATGGACTCGATGTCCCAGCCCATGGCTTGCGCGATGAGGTTTTCGCAATCGGGATCGTCCTCGTACTTTTCGAAGAGCTCGAGCAGCATGTCGCTGCGAGCGTCGGTCTTCTGCAGGTAGGCTTCCCATTGAAACTCGTTCATCTCGCCCTCCGGGTCCGATATCTCGGATTCGACCTTGGGATCCAGCACACGCGAGACTTCCTCCATGAACTTGAACATGGCCTGCTTGTTGGCTTCGACCTGCTGGCGCTCGTCGTCCGCCGAGAGGGACCATTTCGGCAGTCCGATCTTCCAAGAGAAATCCACCGACTCGACCAGCACCCGTCCGTTCGCCTCGCTGAACCATTCGAGATACAGGCAATTCGCCCATGTGAACGCTGGGCCATCGTCGGTGGATTCGGATTCCTCATCCTCGGGATCGACCAGCACCTTGACCTTCTTCGATGCGGTTATATCGCCCACCGTGCCGTCCTGAAAGAGGTCGAAGCCGGTGTAGTCACCTTCGATCGGACTCGGGTTCTTGAATTCCAGCCGGGCGCCCGCAATGTCGCGGTAGCAGTTGCCGCGCAGGTTCAGCTCGATGGGTTGATTGAGACCCTTCAGCCAGATGGTGCCGACTACTCTTCCGGGCACTATGTTTTGAATGAGTCCGCGAACGACGTACTTATCTATGCGCCAAGCCATGTTTCGGCGGAGAGTTTTTCAGTGCCGAGGGAGGCTTGTCAATCCCAGCGGCGCAAGGAGATAAAACCTCTGCCCGGCGCTGCCCCTCTCGGTCGTCTGTTTTGTATCTTGCTGATGCTAGGCGGCATACGGATATTCCAATAGGCCCTCGGCGCGAGCAAGTCTTGACGCGCCGCCGCCGTCTAGGCAAAGCAGGACCGAGTACCTGCCCATGTCTAACTACTTGAACGTTCTCGCTTTGATCGCTCCCGTCTTCCTCCTGCTGGCCATCGGGATGGGGTTGCGATGGAAAGGAATTCTCCAGCCGGAAGCCGAGAAGGGGATCGTGAACCTGGTGGTCAAGGCGCTCTATCCCTGTCTCATCGTGAAGTCCATGCTGGAGGCGGACTCCTTTCGGCGGCAGCCAGACGTGCTGCTGGCCCCGGTCGCTGGGTTTGCCACCATCGTGTGCGGTTTTCTGCTGGCGAAACTCGCTGCTCGGGCCATCGGCATGCAGACCGGAAAAGGCCTGCGAACCTTCGCTTTCTCGGTGGGAATCTTCAACTACGGCTACCTGCCGATTCCGCTGGTGGAAAGCCTCTATGGTCCCAATGAGCTGGCAGTTCTCTTCATGCACAACGTGGGCATCGAGTTCGCCATATGGACCATCGGGGTCGCTTTGCTCGCAGGCGGTTCGGCTAAGGACGGAATAAAGAAGATCTTCAATCCCATGGTGGTGGCCCTGGTGATCGGCGCCACGGTCAACTTCTCCGGGTTCGCAAGCGACCTTCCGGACATTGTTATGACCACGCTGCGCCTTCTGGGCGGCTGCGCCATCCCGCTTGGCCTGTTGGCGATTGGGGCCAATCTCTACGAGTACCTCGATACCAAGGAACCGCTCTGGAATACGCGGGACGTGCTTGGGGGAATCGTGCTCAGGCTAGGGCTGCTGCCGCTTATCGGCATCGCAATCGCCTGGTTCGCTCCGCTTTCCATCGAGCTGAAGCGAATCCTTGTCATCCAAGCCGCCATGCCTGCGGGAATCATGCCGATCGTGTTGGCGAAGCACTACGGAGGCCAACCCATCGTGGCGGTGCGTATCGTGTTCGCCACTACGATTGTTGGCTTTGCCACCATGCCGCTTTGGATACACTTTGGCTCGCTAGTCCTGGAGCGCTGATCAGGTGGGAGAAACGAAGGTCGCAGCGATTCAGCTCGGCACGCCGAGCAGGGATTCGATCAGCTCCAGGAGCTTTCGGATGGAAAACGGCTTGTCGACGTAGGCGTCGATCTTCAGGCCCTTGCATTCCTCCGCTTCTTGCTGGGGAAGTCCGGACATCATGATAACCTTGATATCTGGATACAGCTCGCGAACCCGTTTGACCACCGCGAATCCATTCGCTTTCGGCATGATCGAGTCGGTGAGCAGCAGGTCGATCTTCCCTTCGTTCTTTTCCGCGAGTTCGATCGCCTTGGCTCCATCTTCGCCGATGAGAAGGTTGTATCCGCTTTGTCCCAGGCCGAGCTCCAAGATTTCGCGGACCTGATCCTGATCTTCCGCCACGAGGATGGTTGGAAACTCGTCGCCGTCGGATACTTGAGCGCTTGGCATCCGAGCCTGGTGGTCAGTGTTCTCCTCCTGAGGAATTTCTTCGTGCACCTGCGGAAAGTAGAAGGAAAACTCGGTGCCTCGTCCGACCTCGCTATCCACCATGAGGTGACCGCCATTGCTTTGTATGATGCCGTAGACGATAGACAGCCCCAGCCCCGTTCCGGCTCCTTTCTTGGTGGTGAAGAACGGCTCGAAGATCTTCTCCAAGGTCTCCCGCGCGATGCCTTGGCCATTGTCGCGTACTGAAACCTTGGCATAGCGACCCTCCTTGGGCTGGCCAGTGATGCAGATCTCGTTGCCCGTGAGCTCGACTTCGCTTGTATTCAAAGTAACGATACCCTCGTTCGAATTGATGGCTTCCTGCCCGTTCACCACGAGGTTCATGATAACCTGTTCGATCTGCGAAGGATCGACGCGAACGTTGCAAAGCTGGGGTTCGAGCTGAGAGGTGAACTGAATATCCTTTTTCAGGATACGGGAAAGCATTGGCGTAAGGTTGCCTACGATGTCGTTGAGGTTCGCCACGACAGGCTTGTCGCTTTTCCCTCGGCTGAAGGATAGCAGGCGACTGGTGAGTTTGCTGGCGCGATCGGTTATCTTCAGTATCTCGTGGGCGTAGACGTGATCCTTCTTGGTCAAGTCGCGCGAATTGCAAAGCAGTTCGCTGAAGCCGCGCAAACCGGCCAGAAGGTTGTTGAAATCGTGAGCGATTCCTCCGGCGAGACGGCCGACCGCCTCCATGCGCTGGGCGTGTCGAAGCTGCTCTTCCAGGGCCCGTTTTTCGGATACGTCGCGCAAGGTGACGAAAAGGGCCATCGCTTCGCCGATCGGCGTGCGATTGACCGAGAGCTCGACTGGACGGCGATCTCCTGAGCTGGTGACGATGACTCCGCTTTCGCGAATGGACCGATCATCCTGCTCGACCAGCGTATTGAGATTCTCGATATCGAGAAAGGTGCTGTCGACGCTGACCTCGTCGAGCTTTCGTCCCACGAGGCGCTTGCTGTCGAGCAAGGACACCGCCGCTTCGTTGGCCTCGATGATGACGCCGTCCTTCGGCGAAAGCAGGAGCAGGGCGTCGTTTGAGTTGTCGAAAAGGGAGCGAAACTTGATCTCGTTTCGGAGGATGGCGTTCTGCGTCTTCTTGGTTTCAGTGATATCCGTCTGGAATAGGATGAAGCGAGTGATCTGCCCGTTTTCGTCCACCAGTGGATTTCCGTCGACCCGCACCCAGTACGGAGCTCCATTTTTCTTGTACTGAACCAGCTCCGCGTGAAAGGCCTTGCCGCGGCGCATGCGGTCTCGCACGTAGTCGGTGGCGCTCTGATCGGTTGCTGGCCCTTCCAGCAGAGTGTAGGGGATTTTTCCGAACACCTCGTCGAGCTCGTATCCGCTCACTTCCGTGAAGGCGTGGTTGCACCAGCTGATGCAGTCATGCGAATCGGTGACCAGGATGGAAAGCTGGGCCTTCTGTGCGAGGTAGGAAAAGAGCTTCAGGTCGTCGATGACGTTGGTCGCTTCGGTTTCGTCGCGATGCATGCCGACCACCAGCTCTCTGCTCCGTTCTCCGCTCTCCGCAGTGCGGCGTCTGGCGATGGTGGATAGGTAGCGGATGGATCCGCTGAGCGAACGAACCCGGTAGATCAGATTCACGCTCGATATCTTGCCGGAGAGAAGCTGTTCGAAACTGTCGCGAAACCGCGCCTTGTCCTCGTCCTCGATGCGGGCGATCCAATCCTCGAGGCTGACGCTCTCGGCGACGCCGTCGGTCCGGGAGTTCGCGACAGAGGAGAGCACCAAAAAGCAGCGTTGATCGACATCCATGGACCACAGCTCTATGCCCGAATCGACGATTTGGGCCGGGCCCGATTTGGTGCCGTGCGTGTGCTGGTGAATCGGTTCGAAATAGCAGAGGGCCACAGGGCGGGCGTTTTTCTGCTCCTGCTTTTCGAACGTTACGCAGTAGGGCCGCTTGCTGATCCCGTTGGTCAGTTGGAGCCGCAGGTAGGCTTCGGATTCGTTGGACTGCTTGAAGAGCGATGAAAGAATCGACTTGAAGCGTCGCCGCTGCGCCTTGTCGAGGTGCTTGCAATCGTCGATGGAGCAACGCTTCCGAGTGGGAAGACCGAGCAGGGACGCGGCGAAGGCGTCGCTGTCTAGGACGAGAAGCGAGTCGTCCACCAGGGCGCACGAGGCGCCTTCTTCGGGGAGCTTGTCCAATGCGCTTATTTCGAGCTCCAGCTGCTCCAGCATGGCAGAGGAATCCTCTGGACTCGCAGTGCTCGCTGATACGTTTTTCGCCATTGAAGAGTAAGGTTTTTAGGAGGAAGGTGATAGCCAGCCGGATCCCGAGCTCGGGTTAGAGTCGAGCTGGTGAGAAGGTAGCCAGACTCGACTTCGTAACAAGGCGTTCCTACAGTTTTATGAGTATTTCATCCGCCTGTGGAATATTCCCCTATACCTTTGTTTCCGAGTTGTACTAGGGTGTGCGCCCATATGAGGCGTGATGACAGCGGAGAATCTGCGGGTGAACTACTTTCGAAACTAGTTGCCATCGAGAGCGTGAATCCAGTCTACGGGGGATCGGGAGAAGATGCCGTCGCCAGCTTCGTGCAAGGCTGGCTAGAGGAGCGCGGTATCCAGTTTTCAACACATGAGCTAGTCCCTGGGAGACGAAACGTAGTGGCTCGTATTGGTCCTTTGGATGCTCCCGCTTTGCTGCTTGAAGCGCATATGGACACGGTCGGAGTCGCTGGCTGGGCCAATGGGTCTCCTTTCGAACTGCAGGAACGAAGCGGTAGACTCTATGGCAGGGGGGCGTGCGATACCAAAGCCAGCCTGAGCTGCTTCATGCTGACCCTTGACTACTTCCATCGAAATCCTGGCGAGCTGTCAGGCGCCCTGGTGTTCGCCGCGTCGGTCGACGAAGAAAGCGAGCAGATCGGAGCGTACCAGCTGGCGGAACTGAAACGGGACCTCAACATCGACCGGGCCATCACGGGAGAGCCTACCAGAAGCGACGTGGTTTCCCGGCACAAGGGAGTGGGCAGGTATCGCATCGAGCTAGGCGGCAAGGCGGCCCATGGATCGACGCCCCATCTCGGCGAGAACGCGATTCTCAAAGCCGCCAAGGTCTGCGCGGAGCTGGGCGATCTGGCGGATCGGCTCCGAGCAGGTCCTGGTGAGATGGAGATCGATCTGGGCAGCCTCAACATCGGAGCAATCGAAGGGGGCATCGGGTTCAACGTAGTGCCCGATCGTTGCGTCATCGATCTGGATCGACGCTACGGGATTCGGGAAACGCCAGCCGATGGGCGGAGCCAATTCGAGGCGATCTGTTCGCGCTGGCAGGGCGCCAGGCTGGAGTCGCTCATCGAGCGTCCGGCCCTCACGGGCGAGAATTCCAAGGCCTTCGTGCAGTCCATGCTGAGGGCGGGCCGCGCCTCCGGCGTCGCGATCGAAGAAAGGGAGGTCGCCTACATGACCAACGCGGTGGCTTACGAGGAGGCCGGCATGCAATCCCTCGTTTTCGGACCTGGGGATATCGCTCAAGCCCACAAGAACGACGAGTTTATCGAAGTCGGAGAGATGGAGCGCTGTCTGAAAATCCTCCGAACGCTGCTTCGGGCTGAATGCTGAGAATCCCCGCATTTTGTGAGTCCATCTGACGTTCCTGAGTGAAACACCCCAGCTGAAGGGCAAGCTTTCTCAGTGAATTCTTCAATCGCGAGCTAAATGCCCCGTCGACCAAGGACGATAGAAGAGGGAGGTTAACACGTTCCTAGCTTCTCAAAGAAATGGTTATCGGTTTCATCGCCCTCGCAATCGCAGCAATCGCCATCGTCTACATGGTCTTGCATAGCTCCAACTCCCCGAAAACGTCTATCGTGGATGTGGTTGGCTATATCGACGGCAGGACGGTGGAGGTAATACACGAAAAGAGGAAGGAAAGGGTGATCCTGGCTGGTATCGGATTTCCTCCCGGCGACCAGCGCTCCGAAAAGGACTGCGCCGAGGTGGTGGAGGATGTGGTGGTCGGACGCCGGCTCTACATGGAAGTCCATCGTGAGGTCGAAGGTTGCCGCTACGTATCGCTCAAGTCCTCCAACGGAGACTGCTTGAACGCCATGATGCTCAGCAAGGGCCTCGCTCGCTACGAATCGACGGGCATCGGCTACATCGCCCCGCTGGTGGAGGCCGAAAGCAAGGCCAAGACGGCTGGAGTAGGCGTCTGGGATAAGAATCGCGAGTTGTTCAAGCACCTATCCGACGTCACCGACGACGATCACTACACGGATAGTTCGGTGGACGAATTCGCATCGGATCGCGACTAGGGAGCGAACCCTTCCCTCGCCGGTCCATCCCGCTCGAGCGAGGGCCAAGCTCTCGCCTGCGGCGAAACCAAACTCCGACCTGCCCCACGCGAACGCGGACAGGCGCGGTTCCGCCCGGTTTCATCGTGCCAGGTTTTTCCACTCATCAGCGGAGCGATCGAACCCGCGCCGAACAGGGGCCCTGTTGGATCCGTTGTCAGGCAGGTGGCGCAAACCACAAGCGGAGCGATCAGTGGCTACTTGCGGTCTGCGAAGTCTGGCGAACCGTCAGGACTCGACGCAAAAAAGCGCCACCCGTCTTGAGAGGATGACGCTGCTTGAAAGTCGGGTCCGCTTCGACTAGAAGGAAGAGCGACGTCCGATGCGTAGCGGCCCGCGGCCTGCCTTCTTCTTTTCGAAATCCGGCTTGCCCCAGCTGCTGGGATCCTTGGGCTGCCCGTCTGGGCCCTTGCCTTCGGCGCCTTGCGGCGTGGAAGCGGGAGCTGACGGGGAAGGTGCGCCTTGCTCGATTCCGTTGGATGGAGGCGGAGCGCTGGGCTTCGGATTGTGGGCCGCAGAGTTCACCTCTATCGGATCGAGCGCGGAGGAATCCGGCTTCGGCAAGGCGTTTTCCATGTTTCCGTTCTGGATGGTTTTTTCCATCTGCTGGAGGTACGCCTCCATCTTTCGGAGCTCGGCTTGCTTGCTCTGCAGGTCCTGCACGTCCTCCTGGAAGTTTTGGCGGGCTTGCTCGAACTGTCGAATCTCGTCCTTCAGAGAAGCCTGATCCACCTTGAGCTTCAATTGCTCCTCCTTGATCTGGTTCTGAAGCTCACGCAGCGAGACCTCCGCATCGCGACGCTCCACCTGCAGCTCGCGCTGATTCTTGGTATGCGTCTCCTGAGCCATGCGCTTCTCGATCTCGAACTGGTCGATCTTCTCGCTTAGCTTGTGCTTTTCGATCTCCAGCAAGCGCCTTTCCTCCTCCAGAGCTTCGCGCTCCGGCTGGCTGAGGTTTTGGGGCTCCCGAGCTTCCTCGAGCTCTCGCTCGCGTTGCTGGATGAGAAAGTCCTTCTGCGAAATCTGCTCCTGGGCGTCCTGAAGCCGATCGTTCAGCTCGCGCACCCGCGCTTCGAGCTCCGCGACCGCGGAGTCGCCTGCCTGAGCGGCTTCCAGCTCGCGCTCCAGATCCTTGATGCGAGCCGCCTGCTCGAGGCGCTTCTCGTTCATCTTGGTCCGCTCGACCTCGAATTCCTGATTGAGCTGGTACAAGGCGGCCGGGTTGGCGTCGAGGTTGTCCTTTACCTCCTTCTGCGCCTCTTCCAGCTCGATCTTTTGCGCTTCCAGCTCGGCGATTTGCGTTTCGAGATCCACCTTTTGCTGGGCGATCTTGGATGAAAGGTCCTTGATGCGCTTTTCGCGCTCGTCGAGCTCGGCCGCTCGTTCCGCGATCTCGCTATCGGTGCTATGGTGACCGTTCTCGTTTTTGAGCTCCTCGATCATCCGCTTGGATTTTTCGAGGTTCGAGATAGCGAAGGAAAGCTCGCCGCTGATGCGATCGCGTTCCTTCAGCGCTTCATCCAGCTTGAGCCGCATCTGGGCCACTTCAGCGGAGCTCTCGATGCTGCCGCCACGGGCTCTCCCGCCGCCGATGGTGGACTCGAGCATTCTTTCCACCTCGAGAATATCCTGCCAGGTCACTTCGTTTTCCGGTTCTTCGGTGGTCGGAGCTCGGAAAAAGGAGTGCGTGGTCTCGATGACTTTCTGCAGGTCGTTGGGGTTGTGCACCACCTCGTTCACGCCTGCCCGGATGCAGCTGATGACTGTCTCCAGATTCTCTTCGTCGGAGAGGTAGAGGACCGGGAGGCTGGGCTGCGCCTCCTTGAGGGTGGAAACGAGGCCGAGGTCGGGCTGGTTTTCGGGCAGAACTCCGTCGGTTATGGCGAGATCGAAACGCTGGTGCCTAGCCGCTTCCACCGCTTCGCCAGCGGTGGCGTGCGTGCAAATCTGATAGCCCGAACCCGCCAGCAGGAAGGACAGGGCCTTCGCCTTCTGCCGATCCCCGCGAACGATTAGAATCTTCTTATTCAAAACTGGTCCTGTGGTTAGAGTTTAAGTGTAGGAAAGGTGTAGAATCACTCTTCCAACCTATTCGGTTCCACCCGCTGATCCTGAAGAGCTTAACGAGCTTTTTACCCGCTTTTGATTCAGTAGAAACCACCCTCGAGCATTACATATTCTTACATACGGAAAGCACTAGTATAATAAATGCTTATCCGAAGGGCGGCTCCGTTGCTCTTTTATTAATTTCATTTACGCTTTTCTGTGATGAAAACAAGAAGCTCTAATACCCCTCTCACTGATAATCAGCCGCTTATCAAGTGGGTTGAGAAGATGGCGGACCTGTGCAAGCCGGACGCCATCCACTGGTGCGACGGCTCTCAAGAGGAGTACGACGCGCTATGCGAGCAAATGGTTCTCAAAGGCACTTTCGTTAGGCTGAACGAGGAAAAGCGCCCCAATAGCTATTGGTGCCGATCCGACCCCTCGGACGTTGCCCGCGTGGAAGATCGAACCTTCATCTGCAGCCTCAGCGAGGATGCGGCAGGTCCGATGAACAACTGGCGCGAACCTGTCGAAATGAAGAAGCAGCTCAAGGCTCTCTTCCATGGCTGCATGCGTGGGCGTACCCTCTATGTCGTGCCGTTCAGCATGGGGCCGATCGGTTCTCCCATCTCCCACATCGGCATTCAGATCACGGATTCGCCCTATGTCGTGGTGAACATGAAAATCATGACCCGCATGGGAAAGGACGTTTTGGACAATCTTGGCGACAAGCGCGTTGTGCCCTGCATGCACTCGGTGGGCATGCCGCTCGCTCCTGGGCAGGAGGACGTGCCATGGCCCTGCGAACCAGATCCTCAAAAGAAGTACATCGTGCATTTCCCGGAAGAGCGTGCCATCTGGTCTTACGGAAGTGGATACGGAGGCAACGCCTTGCTGGGCAAGAAGTGTTTCGCCCTGCGCATCGCATCATGCATGGCCCGAGATCAGGGGTGGATGGCGGAGCACATGCTCATCCTGGGGGTAGAGGACCCGAATGGCGAGAAGACCTATGTCGCCGCCGCTTTCCCTAGCGCTTGCGGAAAAACGAACTTCGCGATGCTGATCCCGCCAAAGTCCTTCAAAGGATGGAAGATCTGGACCGTGGGGGACGACATCGCCTGGATCAAGCCGGACGAGTTCGGCCGGCTCCGAGCCATCAATCCGGAAGCGGGATTCTTCGGCGTCGCCCCGGGAACCTCCTACAAGACCAATCCGAACGCCATGGAGTCGATCAAGGAAAACGCGATCTTCACCAATGTGGCGCTCACCGACGATGGCGACGTCTGGTGGGAAGGCATGGATGGCGAGCCGCCGGCCCACTGCATCGATTGGCAAGGAAACGACTGGACGCCCGCCAGCGATCGGCCCGCAGCCCACCCGAACGCGCGCTTCACCGCTCCGGCAGCCCAGTGTCCGACGATCGATCCCGCATGGAACGACCCCAACGGGGTGGAGATCAGGGCCATCATCTTCGGTGGCCGTCGCATGACGACTATACCCCTGGTTTTCCAGGCCTTCAATTGGTCGGACGGCGTATACATCGGAGCAACCATGGGATCCGAGATGACGGCTGCCGCCTTTGGAAGCGTGGGCAAGGTCCGGCGAGATCCGATGGCCATGCTGCCGTTCGCTGGCTACCATATGGGCGACTACTTCCGTCACTGGATCAAGATGCAGCGCCGCATCCGCGAAACGCCTCGCATCTTCCATGTCAATTGGTTCCGCAAGGATGAACAAGGAAACTTCATCTGGCCGGGATTCGGCGAAAACATGCGCATCCTGAAGTGGGTCGTCGAGCGCGCCAGAGGACATGGCAACGCTCGGGAAACACCCATCGGATGGGTTCCGCACTACGCGGACATTGACTGGGAGGGCCTGGACTTCCCAAAGGAAAAATGGGATCAGATCATGACGGTGGATCGTGACGCCTGGAAGAGCGAGGTCATCATGCACGACGAGCTCTTCCTCAAGCTGCATGATCACTTGCCGAAGGAACTGATCTTCGAGCGGGAGCTTCTCATCTGCCGCCTCTTTTAGGAAGGAAACGCCACCGCCTTGTCCGAGCCGCCACCGGAATCGCCCTCGTTGCTCGGACAAGCAAAAGCCCTGTCACCAGAAAACGGTGACAGGGCTTTCGATGTGAAACCCAATTCGGAAACCGTATTCGATTTCGTCAGCTACGAGCGCGACGCCGTGGCTTCGTAGAATTCCTTGAAGACTTCCATGCGTTGGCGTTCGCGATTCTCCTCTTCGATCTCTTCGAGCGTGTGCTGACGCTCCTTGCCGGCCATGACTTTGCGCATGCGCGAGAGAGCGATGTTCTGCAGCTGGCGAACGCGTTCGCGAGTGATTCCGAAAAGCTGCCCGACTTCTTCCAGGGTCATGGGCGTTTCGCCATTGAGTCCGAATCGAAGCTTGATGATTTCCGCTTCGCGCTCGTCGAGATTGGAAATCATCTCCTGCAGGTCCATGCGTAGCGACTTTTCGTGGAGATTTTCGTACGGCGTAGGGGAATTGTCGTCGCCCACGATTTCGCCAAATTCCGTGCCTTCGCCATCGTCGCCCACCGGAGCGTTTAGCGACGCCGGACGCACGCTGACCGATTTCAGATGGGAAACCTTGTTGACGGGCAATTCCAGCACTTCTGCCAGCTCCTGATCGGTAGGCTCACGACCGAGCTCTTCGGTCAGCATCATGGCGGTCTTGCGCATGCGCGAGATCTTGTCCACCAGATGGACCGGGAGGCGGATGGTTTTGCTCTGGTTGGCCAAAGCTCGTTTGATCGACTGCTTGATCCACCACGCTGCGTAGGTGCTCAGCTTGCCGCCTTTTTCCGGATCGAAACGCTCGACCGCCTTGATGAGTCCAATGTTGCCTTCGCTGATCAGATCGAGCACCGGAAGGCCGAAATCCTTGTAGTCGTGGGCGATCTTCACCACCAGGCGAAGGTTCGACTTGATCATGAGGTCCCGCGACTCCTTGTCGCCGTTTCGGATACGCCGCGCTAGGGATATCTCCTGAGACGGGGTAAGGAGCGGAATGCGACCGATCTCCTGTAGGTAGATTTTGATGCTGTTTCGCTCGAGATGCTCGACTGGAGCGGGTTTCTCGGACGGCTCGGTAAAGGATGGAGGGGTAGTTACGGACTGCGCCGATTCTGATCTAACGTGTTTGCTTTCAGCACTCTGCGAGTTGGAAGGATCGACGTTCAATCGCTCGGTAAACGCTTTTTTAGGCATAGATATGGGTCTCCGACGTAGGTTGCTAGGTTTTCAAAACAAGCGGCGAATCTAGAGGGCTTCCGGGAGATCTATCAGAAAATCCAGCGATGATTTAGAGTAGAAATTGGAACTGGACTAGGCGCTTGAGACTATGAGGTAACTAAAGGTCTTATCGGACTTCCTGTTGAGCTTAAAAAAGCGGTAGGGTACTACACCCACTAGCTTTTAAACCGCATTTACAAAAACTCCGCTAAAACTAACGTCTTTTTACATAAGACAACCTAGTGTTAGCGGACAGTTTACACAAAAGCGAGAAATCTCTCCCAAAACTAGGAGAAAAGGTAAGTTTTTTGGTCCTAAAACTATCGCATTCCCCTATGTTTAAAAAACGGGTAAGTCCCGATTGCTAATAAATGTAAAACGACAGGGCGTTCGCGGTCGCTGAAGGAAAATAGCCTCAGGAGACTGGAGAATCCTGAGAAAGGGCTTCGGTCAAGCAGGTTGGCTCGAGCGAAATTGGAGGCTGCGACGCCAAGCAAACGCGCTTCAAAGCGTCGGTGAGCCGCTTGCGGCTACGCTTTGCCGCCACGCCGATGTCGAATCGCCTCGATAGACCCTGAAATTCCTCGTCCGTCGAGGCTCGCCTTGAGGCGGACGCAGAGTCTAGGCCTTGAAGTCCGAAGCCAGCCCGACCGCTTTGAAGAGGGCGGAGGCTTTGAAGATGGTTTCCTGATACTCGCTCTCGGGCACCGAGTCGGCCACGATGCCAGCGCCTGCCTGGATGATCACTTTTCCGTCCTTTATCATAGCGGTGCGCAGCGTGATGCACGAGTCGAGATTGCCGTTGTAGCTGAAGTAGCCAAGGGCGCCGGAGTAGAACTCCCGCTGATCCGGTTCGTTTTCAGCGATGATTTGCATGGCCCTGATCTTCGGAGCTCCGCTGACCGTGCCGGCCGGGAACGTTGCTCGCATGAGATCGAAGGCGCTTTTATCGCTAGCGAGGGTGCCTTCCACCTGCGACACGATGTGCATGACGTGGGAGTAGCGCTCCACAATCATATAGTCGGGCACTTCCACTGAACCAAATTTGCAAACGCGGCCGATGTCGTTTCGGGCCAGGTCGACCAGCATGAGGTGCTCCGCCTTCTCCTTCTCGTCGGCAAGCAGCTCCTTCTCCAGCTCCAAGTCCTGCTCGACCGACTTGCCGCGATGGCGAGTGCCAGCGATGGGGCGAATCTCCACCTTGTCGCCTGTCAATCGTACGTGCACCTCGGGTGACGCTCCCACAATAGCGAAGTCGTCCGTTTCCAGAAGGAACATGTAGGGAGACGGATTAACCGTCCGCAATGCGCGGTACAGATCGAGGCCGGAGTTTTGAAAGTCCTTTTCGAAACGCTGGCTCAGCACCACTTGGATGATGTCTCCGGAACGGATGTACTCCTTTGTCCGCTCGACCATATCCTCGAAGTCGCTCTTAACGAAATTGCCCGACGGCACCTGAATTTCGCCTGGCGGGTTCAACGGGGCGGCGTTCAGCGAGCAGCGCCCTTCGAGCTTGCTCTTCAAATAGCTCAACTCTTCGAGAGCGGAGTCGTAAGCTTCAGCCGGAGAGGACTTGCCTTCCAACCGAGCGTTCACTAGCAGGCGCATGGTCTGCTTGGCGCGATCGAAGATCACCATCGAATCGGCCAGCATGTAGTAGGCGAGCGGAGAGCCGTGGCAATTGTTCGCGGCCAAAGGGACCACCGGTTCGATCCGCGAGATGTATTCATAAGAAAGATACCCAACCGCGCCTCCGGTGAAAGGGGCCAAGTCCGGCATCTCCACGGGTTGGTGCTTGGCGATTTCCTCCTCGATCAGAGTCAGGGGATCCTGAGGCGTTTCGATTTCGATCGGAGCTCTTCCCGCTTCCTCTATGATGGTGCGGTCCTGGTAGCTTTTGAAAATCTTTCGAGGGCGACAGGCGATGAAGGTGTAGCGCGACAGCCTCTCGCCCCCTTCGATCGATTCCAGAAGAAACGCTGGCCCATCGGTCTTCAGTTTGCCGTAGGCAGTGACCGGCGTCTCCAGATCCGCCATCAGGTCGGCGAAAACCGGTATGACATTTCCTTGCTGAGCAAGCCTTTCGAAGGTTTCTAGATCGATGTTCGGGTGTAGTTGATGAGCCATAGCGCCTGGGGGCTTACAAGATGGGCGAGAGGCTAGCCCTAAAGCGCTCTCTGTCTACGAAATTGTGCGCGCTCGCTGGCGGTGAAACCCTCGCCTGTTTTCCGCTTTGACAAGGCGTGGACGACGACTTTTAAACGCAGCTCTATTCGACGCCCTGTTGCGTCGGTTCTCACGCGGCAGTAGCTCAGCTGGATAGAGCAACGGATTTCTAATCCGTGGGTCGGGGGTTCAAGTCCCTCCTGCCGTGCCAGGCCAAGCCGAGAAGGAGAGCGGCGGAGAGCAAAGGCACTCGCTTGTTGCAATGATATGCAAGACATCGTTTTGCTTGAAGTTGCATTGATTTGCATCTTATAACCCAAAACTGACCCCGTAACCCTTTCGTACCCCATGACGCACCTGCCTCGATTTTCGACCTTTCTCGCCGCTTTCGTTTTCGTATGCTCATTTGCCTGCCGACTGGACGCTTCGGGCTCGTTCTACACCGATGCGTTTCCCGACGACCAGGCCATCACCTTGAGCGCGGACCGGTTTCCCGTGGTCGGCGACGGCCACGCCGACGACACCGAAGCGCTGCAAATGGCGATCAACGCGGTGCAGGAGCGATCGGAATACGGGATTCTGCTGGTTCCGCCCGGACGCTACCGAATCACCGATACCGTCTACGTTTGGAAAGGCATCCGCCTCATCGGCTACGGCGAAGAGCGGCCTGAGATCTATCTCGGAAAAAATACGCCTGGCTTCCAGGGCGGCAGCTCGCGCTACCTGATACACTTCGCCAGCAATCGCCCGAGAGAAGGTCAGGCGATTCGCGACGCAAATCCGGGCACCTTCTACAGCGCCTTGAGCAACCTGAATATCGTCATCGATGACGGAAACCCAGCAGCGGTCGGAGTACGCTCGCATTTCGCTCAGCATAGCTTTCTCGCCCATATCGACTTTCACACCGGCTCCGGGAAAGCAGGGGTGGAGAAAGTGGGAAACATAATCGAGAACTGCCGTTTCCTAGGCGGCGACTACGGCATCCTCACGACGAAGCCGTCTCCGAGTTGGCCGTTCGTGATGGTCGATTCGCAGTTCAAGGGACAACGCAAGGCATCGATCCGCACGGAGGAAGCAGGACTGACCCTGCTGCGTATACAGTTTTCCGATACGCCCACTGCCATCTTGGTAAACCCCGACCGGGCCGAAGAGCTCTTTCTAAAGGATTCAACCTTCACGGACATCTCCGGACCGGCTCTCGTCATCAGCGACGAGTTCAACGCTCGACCCCAGTTCAACCTTGAAAACGTGGTCGCCAAAAACACGCCGGTCCTCGCTACGTTTCGAAAGAGCGGCGAAAGCGTGCGCAGCGAGGAGGAAATCTATCGGATTTCATCGTTCACACATGGCCTGCAAATCGCCGATCTGGCCAGCGAGCCGGTTCTGAAGACCACTTTCGAAATTGAGGCGCTCGAGGAAATGCCCGCAGCGGTGTCGTCCGACATCCCCCCGCTGCCGCCGCAGTCGAGCTGGGCGAACGTCAAGGATTTCGGGGCCGAAGGCGACGGTGAAACAGATGACACCGTAGCGATTCGATCCGCTATCGAAGCGAGCAGGGCGGTCTACTTTCCGACGGGCCGGTATCGAGTGACGGACACCATCGACCTTCTCGAGAAAAGCGTTTTGGTCGGACTGAGCCCCATCACCACGCAGATCCTTATCGACGACTACACGCCGGCTTTCATGGGACTGGCCGAAGAGCCAACCGCCGATCTCCAACGCATCGAGCGCTTGGGGCTGGATCCAGATGACCCAGCTGTCTTGAGGCGATTCACGCCTGCAGCTCCCCCTGTTTCGGGAAGTCCGGTGCCGCTATTGCTCGCCCCTCGCGGCGGCGAAACCGTGATCACTGGCATCGGCTTGAACACCGGCGGAGCCAATCCTAGCGCCGTCGCTCTAAAATGGATGGCCGGAGAGAACTCCATGGTGAACGACGTGCGCTTTCTCGGGGGCCACGGAACCTACCGGGCCGATGGATCGCCGGTGCCCGTCTACAACGAAAATCGAACGGGCGATGGCGACTACCGACGCCGATGGGACTCTCAATACGCAAGTCTGTGGGTCACAAACGGTGGAGGCGGAACCTTCAAGAACATCTGGTCGCCCAGTCCGTACGCCCAGGCCGGTATCTACGTTTCGGATACGAAAACCGAAGGTCGCGTGTACCAACTCTCTTTGGAGCACCATGTACGTTCAGAGATGAAACTCAGGAATGTCGAAAACTGGAGATTCTATGCAGTGCAGTTCGAGGAGGAAAGCGGGGAGGGGCCCGATGCGCTTCCGATCGAAATCGAAAACTGCCGAAATCTGCTTTTCGCCAACACCTATCTGTACCGAGTCGATCGCATGACCACGCCTTATCCGCATGGGATTCGCGTGCGCGGATCGGACGACCTGACCTTCAAGGGGATTCACGTCTACAGTCCCACCAAATTCTCCTTCGACGCCACGCTCTACGACCAATCGAGAGATGTGGAAATTCGCTCGCGTGAGATCGCTAGGCTGAACCTTTCATCGCAGCCGCTGCCAGCGGAAAGAAACCAGAGAAAAAGCCCGGTTCGACCGAAGGAGAGTAGCGTTCGAGAATTGGCCAAGGGATTCGACTTCATCGATGGCAGCGCTACGGACAGTCAAGGCAATCTCTACTTCGTGGATGCGCGCCTGCATCGAATCTATCGATGGGAGGCTGGAGACGAAACCTTGTCGCTGGTGCGCGACACCCCATTTGAACCAATTGCGCTGGAAGTCGATACGCAAGACAACCTGATCGTCCTCGCAAAGAACCAGCGTGTCTTCGCGTTTTCGCCGACCGATGTATCCGAAGAGTTGCTACCTCTGAAAAGAGAAACGGCAAAGGAGCGGGCGTCCGGCATCGCCATTCACCCCGGGCACCGCTGGCGGGATTCGCACGATCTTCTCGAGGTGTCCACTGCTCCGTCACGCTATCACTTTATCTGTCCTGACGGCGAAACCTATCTCACTGGACTAGATGCGTTGCGATCGCGCGGATGCTACTCGCTGCGAAAGGCGCGGCCAAACGTCCATTTCTATCTGGCCGACGAGTTTGGGCAAAAGACTTGGCGGTATTCGGTATCCAATGACGGAAACTTGCATTCGCCCTCTCTCTTCGCGGAGGAGGGGGAACTTGATCTCGCGGTCGACGAAAACGGAAACGTCTATATCGCCGCTGGACAGATTCACGTCTATGACCGCAATGGACGGAAGATCGACACCATAGAGGTTCCTCAACGACCCGCCTCGATCTCCTTCGGGGGAGAGTCCTTCAAGACGCTCTATATCTGCGCTCGAAGCGCGCTCTACAGCATCGAGCTCGAGGTGGCAGGACAGCGGCTTTAGCAAGTTGCGATGCCACGCTTGTCCTCGGTCAAAGCGACTGCGAGGTGCCGAGCCAGTGGGTCAGCATTCGTTTGAGCTTCGAGAAGCTCACTGGCTTGGATAGGTAGTCGCTCATGCCCACCTCGACGCAGCGTTCGCGGTCCTCTGGTGTGGCGTGAGCGGTCATGGCGACGATCGGAACGTCCTTGTTGGGCGTATTCGAAGCGCGTATCCGCTTGCTGGTTTCGAAGCCATCCAGCTTCGGCATGCTGATATCGAGCAAAATGAAGTCGTAGCTTTCCTTTTCGATCATCTCTAGGGCTTCCAATCCATTGCTGGCGACGTCGACACGGTGGCCTAGGTCGTTTAGCAAGGCGCTCATCAACTCGCGGTTCACCAGCTCGTCTTCCACCAGTAGGATATCCGCAGCGTTGTTCTGCGCTTCGAGCGCCTCTTCGGATCCGTCCGATTTCACATCTTCGAAAGGCGATAGGACCGGCTGGACTGGGATCAAAACGTGAAAACGGCTACCCATTCCCTCTTTGCTCTCGCATTCGATGGTCCCGTTCATGGCGTTCACGATCTTTTGCGATATGGCGAGTCCCAATCCCATGCCGCCGTACTCGCGCGTCCAGCTCCCGTCGATCTGCGAAAACGGTTTGAAGAGCATCTTCTGGTTTTCCGCGGAAATCCCGATTCCGGTGTCCTCCACTGTGAGTCTTAGGATGTATCCATCGCTTCGCGACGTCAGGCGCGTGCGGACACGCACGAAGCCTTTGTCGGTGAACTTGACCGCGTTGTTCACCAGATTGAGCATCACCTGTCTCAGGCGTCCTTCGTCCAAGAGCAACAGAACATCCTCGAACCCGTCTTCGCTAGAATCCATGTAGGTCAGCTCGACGTCTTTGGCCGCGGCCTGCGGCTCGAGCAGAAATACCACATTCTGGCAGACTTCCTGATAGGAAACGCGATCCTCTGATAGCTTGAGCTTTCCGCGTTCGATGCGGCTGAAATCGAGGATTTCGTCGATCAGCCTCAGGAGTTGTTCCGCGGATTGACGGATCAAGCCGAGCTCCTTTTGGCTCAAATCGTCTTTTGATTCCCGTTGAAGCTTCTCCACGTAACCAATGATCGGATTCAGCGGAGTTCTCAGTTCATGCGAAGTGGTCGCGAGAAACTCGCTCTTCGCAACCGAAGCCGCCTTGGCCGCTTCCATAGCGGCTTCCAGTTCCTCGTTGCGCTTCTTCAAGTCTACAGTGCGCTTTTCCACCTTTCGCTCGAGTTCCGCATTCATGTCTCGGAGAGATGCGTCGCGCTTGCTGATCTTTTCCAACATGAGATTGAAGCTGTCGACCAACTTGCCGATTTCATCGTTGTAGCGCTTGCGCGCCCGTCGCTCGAGCGTGTCTTCGTTGGTTACGTCGGAAGTCACCTCGACGAGCTCCTGTATCGGTTCGGTTATCAGCTTTATCAGTCGGGCCGCGAGAAGGAGCGTGATGCCCACGCCTGCGCTCAGTAGGAGCAGCGCCATCCAGATGCTTCGGTTTACGAATCGAGTGTAGGAATCGGTCCCCATCTCGATCAGCAGCTTCCCGAGGAACTGGCCGTCTTCGCTATGGATGTCGCTGGCGAAGTGGAGACGCTTGCCCATCCATTTTTCGCCATCGAAATCTGGATACTCCGAAGGGGCGCTGCCTTGCGTGCGAGAGTACGAGGAAAAGACATTTCCCTGTTCATCATACAGTACGACCGCTTCGAGATCGGCTTCAGCCTTCAGCGAGTCGACGTATTCCTTGGCCGTAGCAGGATCCTGATACAGAAGCGCCGCCTCCGTATTGCTCTCCAGAATCTCGCTCAACGCTCGCAGCATGCTGACCTTTCGCTCCAGGAAGGAGTCCCACTCGCGGTAGAGCGAGATCGAAAGCAATCCGGTCAAGGTGACGAGGCTGGAGATGGCGCAAATCCCCAGGAGCTTATTTCTCAGGGAGAGGTTGCGGAAACGCGACTGGAAAGCTGCTTTCATTTTGCTCATCGTATTTCAAGAGCGACGTCCAGTAGCTTGGACCTGAAGTCGACTCCGTGCTCTCGCGCGTTTTCGATGTGAATCATAAACCGGATGGTGTTCCTGCGGGTCACAAACTCGATGCATCCCCCCGCGCTGAGAAAGCCCTCCTCCTCGCCGATGGTCAGGATGTCGTGCTCCCGGCACGTCTTCATGAGCCGGCTCCAGCTCGATTTGTGCCCCTTGGCAACGTAAAGCACATCGATCGCTGAGAGGTCGTCTCCAGGATCTATGGTGACGATTTGCACAACGTCGCTGCGACCAGGCTGCTTGATGGCGCCCGCAGCGAGTCGACGCTCGATCTCTTTCGAGCCAACGACTCCGATCACGATGCCGTCCGCGGCCTGATCAGCGGTCCAGTTCACGTATTGGAGAAAACCGCTGATGTAGTTCGCCTTCACCTCGTCGATCTGCATCAACTGCCCGCTCGCTGGCGTGATGAGGCACGCGCAAGCGACGAAGGCGCTCGCCAAAACCGATAGCAATCTGGAGGGCAGGTGGCTCATCTCGACGGGGCTAGAACTCGACTTTCACCTCCAAATACACTTCTCGCTTCATTTCGGTCCAGTGCCCGAAAAAGTCCTTCAGCCGGGCTTCCTGGGTGTAGGGATCCAACAGGTTGCGACCGACGAGGGAGAGCCGGACATGGTCGGACTTCATCCACGTTAGGCGGGTGTCGAGCTGGAAGATCGAAGGCTGATACCCTTTCGGGAAATCGTAGCCGCTCGAGTAGCGGAGGCCTGTATCCATTCTCCAATGACTGTTGAACGTCGACTCGAGGTTCAATGTCGCGAGGTGGCCGGGCGTGCTGTTGTCGAATTCCGAGAGCGAGAAGTCGATCGAAGACTGCACGAAGGGATCATCGGTCTCCACGATCGATTCGAAGGAATCCACCAGGCGCGAATAGGAAAAGGACGTTCGCAGCCAGTCGCTGACCTTCCAGTCGCCAAAAACTTCGAACCCGTAGGCGTCTCCCTTCAGCAGGTTCGTGTAGCTGCCTTGAACGTCGAGGTAAGGATATTCGACCCCGAGGACCGGCGTGGCGCTGATTCCGATCCGAGCGAAAATTTCGTCGTAGGAATAGGAAAACGCGTTGAAGGACAGGCTTCCTTTCTCGTCGTCGAACACTTTGCGGTAGCCGATTTCGAGGGCATCCAATCGCTCCGTGTCGAGTTCTTCATTGGAGCGGGCGTCGGTTAGATTGCGATCAATGATGATTGGACCTCCCGGAGTTGGGATCGACAAGGGTTCGTCCACGATCTTTCCGCTGCGAAGGCTATCGATCACGCTGAGCGAAACCGGGGTGGTGCGCTGGGCTTGCGAGAAGGAGAGCCAGACCCGGCTCGACCGGTCGAGGTCGTAGATGATGCGGGCGTTTGGCGATATCGTATCGAGCTTGGACTTGTCCTCGTACCGGGCGTCCAAGCCCCAGGAGAGCAGGAGCTGGTCCGGCGCCAGCTCCCACTCGTGCTGGAAACCGGAATAAAGGGCGAAATTGTGCAGCAGATCGCTAGTGAAATCCGAGGCTTTGGTGGAGTCGGTGTATTCCTCGTCGTAGGCACCGCCAAGATTTACGTTCAACACCTGCGTATCCGACAGAGGAATACGCGCTCGTCCCTCGACGCCACCCGTCGCGATGCCGAAAGCGGCATACGGCGCTTCCATGTCGGAGTAGGCGACCCAGCTGCGCACGGAGTAGGCGCTGTCGTTGGAGTTGTTTCGCGTCCACTTCACCTGGGCGTTCGCCCCTTTGAAGGTCTCGCTATCGGCCATGAACTCGAGCGCTCCTGTGTCGAAGTTCGCCAGATTGTAGGCGTATCCAAGGTCGGAATAGAAGACTTCGCCGGACACGCTGATCAGGTCGCGCGAGCTCGGGCGCTTGTCGTAGCGAAAGCCCGCGCGTGCCGTATCCCACTCGTTTCCGTAGTCGAAGCGAGTGAAACTGGAGTCGCGCATGTCGCCCTTCACGAAAACGCGAGCGGAGCTGGATTCGTCGATCGCCCATCCCACGCGCCCCGCCACGCCCCGGCTTTCGGTGCCCAGCTTCGTTTCCAGTATGGTTCCTTCGGTTTCAAAAGCGGTCTTCATGAGCACGTTGACCATGCCGTTGACCGCGTTGTTGTCCCAGGTGCCGCCGCCTGGCCCGTAGGCGACCTCCACCGAGGCGACGTCTTCCATGAGCATGTCGTGCTGGCTGCCGAACAGGCCCGCGAAGATCGTGCTGTAGACGTTCTGCTCGTCCACAGTGAACTGCACACGATTGAAGAACCTCGAGTTTATGCCGCGGATGCCGAGGCCCCAGATGCCGTTGCTTGGACGGACGATATGGGTTCCCGGGGCGTAGCGCAGCATTTCCGGGAGCGAGTCGACGGGCAGGTTCTCGATTGCATCTTGGTCGAACACGAACGAACCGGTCGGAGCGTTGAAAAGCTGCGAGGGCAGTTTGGATGAGACGACGGCAGGCACCTTCCCAAGCTCCTCCAACGAAAGCTCGGAAAGCGAAGGCTCTTCGCCCTCCCTGAACTGAGCTAGAGCATTGGAGAGAAGGAAGAAGGGGGACAAGAGTGCAGCCAGAATTAGGCGCCCGTAACACGACCTAATCTTTCTGACTATGAATTCCATATTTTTGAGAGGTAACACGGCGAGTATCCCTAGGCGCTTCCTCCGCGCAAGTAATTATATTACCGGAACTTGGATACAGGAGCCTCCCTCGCTGACAATCGCCGGATTTACTAGCCGCTCGCTAGGGGCGGCCTCTTAGAGTGGATCCTCTTCGCAGTCGCCTGAGACTGCTTCAAGCCGCTCATTTGGCTGGGCGACCTGCGGGACAAAGTTGGCCGCCAGCAGGATAACTCGACAAGGCCGATCCTCTGCTTCGGAAAACGCGGCATCGCATGCGAAGCCAGACAGGAACGGCCGGGAGGCAGCGATCTCGCTTAGAACTGCGAGCGAACGTCTAACAGCATTGCCTCTTGCAAGGTGGAGGGTGGGCGGTACAACCGGTGCCGAATTATCGCCCAGCGCCTCCCTCGGGAACTGGCGAGAAACCCTCATACCGGAAAGCGAACTATGTCCGAAAAGCCTCTCATCAAGCACCTGTACACCGCCGATCCATCGGCGCACGTATTTGAAGGCAAGCTATACATCTACCCGTCTCACGACCGCGAAACGGATCAGCCGACCAACGACAACGGCGATCAGTACGACATGGTGGACTATCATGTGTTCTCCATGGAGTCCATCGACGGGGAGGTCACGGACCACGGCGTCGCCCTCGACATGAAGGACGTACCTTGGGTTAAACAGCAGATGTGGGCGCCGGACGCCGCTGCTAAGAACGGCAAGTACTACCTTTACTTTCCGGCTCGCGGAAAGGACGACATCTTCCGCATCGGCGTGGCGGTGGGAAATCGACCGGAAGGACCGTTCACCCCTCAGCCCGAACCGATGAAAGGCAGCTTCAGCATCGACCCGGCCGTGTTCGTCGACGATGACAACGAGGCCTACATCTACTTTGGCGGCATCTGGGGCGGACAGTTGCAAAACTGGGAAGGCGACTCCTTCGACCCCGACGGCAAGGAGCCGGAAGGGGATGCTCCTGCCTTGCTGCCGCGCGTGGCCAAGTTGACCGATGACATGCTTGAGTTCGCCGAAACGCCTCGTCGCATCGAGATCTTGGACGAAAATGGCGATCTGCTGAAGGGGGGCGACCACGACCGCCGCTTTTTCGAAGCAGCTTGGCTGCACAAGTACAACGGCAAATACTACTTTTCGTACTCCACTGGCGACACCCACTATCTCTGCTATGCGATGGGGGACTCGCCCTATGGCCCCTTCACCTATGGAGGCCGCATTCTGGAGCCAGTGCTGGGCTGGACGACTCACCACTCCATCGTCGAGTTCAAGGGCAAGTGGTACCTCTTTCACCACGATTGCGAACTCTCGGATGGCGTGAACCATCTCCGCAACGTCAAGGTGAAGGAGATCTTCTACGACGACGATGGGAAGATCCTGCCCGCTAAATGATGACCCGCGATTTCGAACAGTAGTTTCTAGTTGCAACAAGGGGCGGCTCGTGCGAGTCGCCCCTTTTCGTATACCTGAATCGTGGGTGGAGCGGGAACTCCGGGCCCGCTCTCTTTGAGTCCCCACTCACCAGCCGAGCCACTGGCTCAGCGTCCGCGAAATATCCTCTGCCATGGCCCTGTGCTGAGGCGAGATGGGATGAGCGTCGCGCTTCGTGCCCGGGTAAGTCGTATCGAAAAAATGGTGACTCGCATAGTCGGAGCCATCCGCCGATACCGTGGCGATGGTCTCCTCGATATAGCTGTTCAACGCCTCTTTCTTTGGATCGCCGTCCCCGAACCAAGGGCTGGATATCAAGAGGATCCTGGCATTCGGATGCACCTCATGAATGCGCCTCACGAACGCCACGTATGCCGAAACGAAATGCTCGCGCTCCGGAATCCCTTGGCTGAAATCATTCGTGCCGAGGCAGACGGTCACCAAGTCGGGCGAGAAGCGGTCATGATTCCACTGGAGCGACTCGTTGTCTGGCAATACGCGCTCGAAGAGTTGCGGTCCGGTAGCGGGCTCGCTGAGACCTTGCCAATCGCGAATCAAACCGCGCCCGCCGTAGCTCACCAGATGCGCTTCGGCGTTGAAACGCTTCGCGAGCCGCCATCCGTAGGATTTTTCCGCATTCCACGCCACCGGGCCATTCTCCACGTAGCCGTAAAGATCAGCCTTTTCCCCGCATGTGATGGAATCGCCAATACAAATCAGCTTGCGAGAAGGAGTCGGCGGCGCCGGCAGCAGTTTCCCGCTTTCAGAAAGGGTCACGCTATCGAATCGCGCAACGCCTATCCAGGATTCCGAGCGACGCACGAGGCGCAGCTCGTGTTCCGCCTTGGCATCGAGTCCGCTGGCGATTTCCACATCGAAGCTGCCCGATGGCAGATCCAGGCGAGGAAGGGACTCGCCATCGAGCGTCACGTTGAAGTGGGCGCTCTGGCCAAGCGTCGCTCCCGACAAGGCAATGCTCGATCCGGTAAACCGAATCACCGTTTCGATGCCCGGAAACCCCATAACGGCCGAACCGTCCTCGGTCGCTACGCGGCCGCTATAGCGGATTTCTGGAGACGCGGCCGGAAAGGAGTTTATCTCGGAAACGTCTTGCGATTGGGCGTATGAAAGCAGCATGGCCATAAACACGAGGGAAAGAAAACGGTTCATGAGGTAAAGTCTCCTTCAGCCACGGCGAAACGCAATGCGCCAAAATGACGTTTTTCCGCATCCCATCTTAGATTTCGAAGATCTGACCGGCCTACCAAAACGTGGTTAACATCGAGGCCCCTATCGGCTCAGTTGAACAAGACAACGGACTCCATTCGGTCTTCCCGCTTTTGCGATGGGGTTGCAGGAAGCTGGGGGGCGGGTTGACCACGAGCCGGGCGCGGCCGCGCTCCGGCACGCGCATTTCCTCTCAGCATGCGTTCCAGCTTTTCGATCTGCCTCAGCAGATCCTGAGAGTGATTCTCCATCTCCTGCGCGGTCGAGGAGCATTCCTCGGAGCTGGCGGCATTCTGCTGGGTCACGCTATCGATTTCGCTGATGGATGTAGTGACTTGACCAATACCGCTATTCTGCTGCGAGGAGGACTGAGCCACCAGATCGAGGGCGGCTCGCGAGCGTGACGCCTGTTGCACGATCTTCTCCAAGTGAGTATGAACGTCCTCCGTAATGCGAGTGCCTTCCTTCACGCTGCGAATGGCGGTCTCGATCTTCTCACGGGTGGAATTCGCAGAGCCCGCGCTCTTGTGGGCGAGAGATCGCACCTCTTCGGCTACAATGGCGAAACCGGCTCCCGCTTCGCCAGCGCGCGCCGCTTCCACGGCTGCGTTGAGGGCGAGGATGTTCGTCTGGAACGCGATCTCCTCGATGGACTTGGCAATGTCGGCGATCTGGTCGCTGGACTCCTCGATGCACTTCATCGACTTGCCCATTTGATCCATGGCTTGAGACCCTTGAAGGGCGGTCTGGTCAGTCTCGCGGGCGATGGCTTGCGCATCGCGAACGTGCTCTTCATTGGTATCCGAAATCGCCTTCATTTCTTCCATGGTGGCGCTGATCTCTTCGATCGAGGCAGCCTGTTGGGCGCCCCCATCCGCGAGGCGCTGGCTCGAGCTCGCTAAAGAGCGTGAACGCTCCAAGCCCTCGTCAGCTTTCTTGCGCAGGGTGTCCGCGATCGAACCGATCGTTTTGTAAAGATTGCTCGCTAGGAAATGGCCCGATCCGATGCAGACTCCAATGCAAAGGAGACCGAGCGCGACCGCTTGCCACTTGTACCATTGAGCCTCCGCAAGGCGCTCCTTGGTGTACGTTTCGATGTCGTTCAGAATGAAATCCTTCAGCGATCCGATTCCAGCCATCACCTGAGCGCCAGCTTCCTCAGTCGGCTTCACGATCGACTGGTCGAAAACGAGAGGCTGGTTGATTCCCTCGCGATAGACTCCCTCATCGATGAGCAGTCGCGTGGACTCCAACACGAGATCCCAATGGTGATTGGTGATTTTCCGATCGATCAGTTTGCGAGCGTCCTCAGGAGCATTGGCTCGAATCTTAGATAGCAGCGTTTGGGAGTCGGTGAGATACTGCTTGCTCACGGTATTGACGGTCTCCGTGACCTCGCCTGTATCGAGGTTGTAGACCATCATGCCCACATGCCGCTCCGTACGCAGCCGAAGCTGCATGGTGGCATCGGCTAGGATCATTTTTCTAACCAGTTCGGCATCGTGCGCTTCGATCGCCAGCTGGGGAATCAGACCGATGAGCCAATTGATCTCCTCGACGTAGCGTTGCACGCTAGGCCACGCGGCCACGCGGCCGCTTCGCAACCCATCGCGTATCTCGTCCACATGAGCGTGAAAATCGAGTTCGTTTTGGACCATATCGATAAACCGATCCGAGTACTGGCTTTTGTCCAAATCTTGCACCAGAGCTTCGATATCGTCGAAGAGTCCATTGGTCAGCTCCACCTGTTGTTCGTAGCGGTCGACGCTCTCCTGCGAGTAGTAATCCATCGTCGGACTCGCTCCCCAAGCCGCTACAGATTCCTCCGCAAAGGACTCCGAGGTCTTGATGAACAAGACCAGCAGCTCGCTTACTTTTGAAAAGCTTCGCAGCTTGCTAACCTCGCTACTGTGGTCGACGTAGAGCACAGTGGCTAGGATCAGGGCGAACACTGCAATGAATAGATTCGAGACGAAGATTCGTGCCTTGAGGGACATAAAACGGTGGGGCCTAAATTTTGAAAACGACCGGGTCGCGAGCTGCCTGTTCGCGCGCGAACCGTATCGTCTCTATCGGGTTTCGCCTCTACCGGGTGAGCGCCGACCCCATGACCGAGCGAAATTGACAGTGATTTTACGCACTGCCGACTGCTTTGAGCGCCCCAGACGCTAAAAAGCGCCGGACGTATCCGTCCGGCGCCCTAGGAGGAAGTCTCCCAAAACTACTACGAGTAAAACTTAGACTTCGGAATCGTTCTTGATGAAGTCGATCAGCTCGTCGACCTGCGTGAAGGCGACGGCGGAGTAGGTGTCGGCCGCCCCGTAGTAGATGGCGATTTTGCCGCTCGGCGCATCGTACATGGTAGCGCAAGGGAAGGTCACGTTGGGCACGAAGCCGGTCGATTCGTAGCTCTTTTCCGGAGTGAGCAAATAGCCGCGCGTGCGGTAGAGCACTTTGGATGGATCGTCGATATCCAATATGGCCGCTCCGATGCTGTAGACGAAACCGCTACAAGTGGTGGAGACGCCGTGGTAGAACATCAACCAACCTTCCTTGGTCTCGATGGGGATCGGCCCAGCGCCGATCTTTACGCCTTGCCACCAGCCGGAACCGCCAGCCTTCATCACGAGACGATGCTTGCCCCAGTAGGTCATGTCCTTGGAGTGGCTGAGGAAAATGTCGCCAAACGGCGTGTGGGCGCTGTCGCTAGGACGGCTCAAAAGCACGTATTCGCCATTGATCTTTCGAGGGAAGAGCACGCCGTTGCGGTTGAAGGGCATGAGCGGGTTCTCGGTTTTCACGAAGGTCTTGAAGTCCTTGGTGTAGCCCATGCCGATGGAGGCTCCGCCGAGGTCGTCGCACCAGGTGATGTAGTACCTGTCGTCGATCTTGACCACGCGCGGGTCGTAGGCGAAAGAGTTCGGATTCGGGTTTCCGTTTTCGTCCACCCAATCGATCATCTTGTCTTCCAGGTCCCAGTTGAGGGCGTCCTTGCTCCTGCCGAAATGCAGACCGGCCCGGCCGCTCTTGCTGTCGATGCGGAAGACGCCGACGAATCCGTCGCCGTAGGGAACCACCGCGCTGTTGTAGGCGCGAGCTCCGCTTGGGATCGGATTCCAACCGATGATAGGATTGGCGCTGTAGCGCCACATCACGTCGCTGGAACCCGCGGGACGTTCCTCCCAGGGTAGATTTGGCAAGGGTTCGCCAATGATAGTAGAAGACTTTGAAACGCTCATGAGCTTAACAGTTTGAGGAGAGTGAGGGGGATTTTCGCGCCCCGAAACGCTCGGGTCGAGACGATGAAACGAAGGTTCAGCAAAGGGGAGTTTCAACCTCAAAACCGGTCGAGTTGCCCGAATGCCATCCTCAACGAGCGCTTTTCAATCGCGGAGGTGAACCTGTCTTAGAATCGGTGCAAGCAGTCTCAGATTTTTCGCACGAGTCAGCGCAACTGATACGCAAAATTATAGGCAAATTGAGAAAACGCCTCCCAAACCGCCATTTTCTCGAAACCTGCTCAGCTTCCTAAGGACCAGAGCGTGCCCGGAGGTCCCGCTCCACCATCGACCCGAGAAAAGGAGGAACGCGACCTCCCGGCGCGTTCTAAAACGTCGGACCAGTCCACGTCGCCTCCGCCAAACACGTCTAAAGCTCACGTACCCAGATGTTGCGAAAGCGTACCGGGTTGTCGTGGTCCTGCAGCACGATTGGCAATTTGTCGGGATGCGGGAAGTAGTACGGTTCGCCGATGAAGGAGGTTGGTCCCTGCAGGACAGCGTTGTACTGAATCAGCACCCCGTTGTGCAAAATGGTCATGAGGGCAGGGGAGATCAGCGTGCCCTTCTCCGAAAAGCGAGGAGCGGTGAAAAGAATGTCGTAGGTCTGCCACTCGCCGGGCTTGCGGGACGCGTTCACCATGGGCGCGTGCTGCTTGTAGATCGAGCCCGCCTGGCCGTTGGAATAGGTTTCATTCTGGTAGGAGTTCAGAACCTGAATCTCGTACATGCCCATGATGAACACGCCGCTGTTTCCGTACTCCTGACCGTGCTTGTCCTCCAAAACCGGCACCTGCCACTCGATGTGCAGCTGCATGTCGCCAAAGGCTTGCTTGGAGGCGATCGCGCCTTGCTTCGCTCCGGCGATCATCATGCCGTCTTCGACTGTCCACGCCGCTTCGCCCCAGTCATCGCCTTTTTGGTACTGTTTCAGGTAGTAAGCGGTGCGATCCGCACGCACGCCTTCGCCGAAGGGAGTCTTCTCCCAGTTCGAAAGATCGGTTCCGTCAAAAAGCACCACCGCGTCGGAGGGCGCCGAGCTGACGCTCGGTCCCGGGTCGACCACCGGCACGTCCACGTTCACTTCCGTGATTATCCAGGGATTGGTTTCACTCAGCTTCTCCCAGTCGAGCGGCTCGAGCCACTCCTCAGCGAGAGCGATGGCCGCGAAGCCGGTTGAAACGAAGGCGGAAAGGGCGATCAGTTTAACGATTTTCATAGGGTTCTAGGGGTTGCTGCCTGTTAGCAACACAATGCTTGAAGGCGCTTGGCAAGCGCAGAAAGGCATGTTCCGATTTTTCGATAAATCAACTTCCCGCGCTCGCTGTGGTTGCATTTGCCAAAACAGCACGCATAGACAGGGGCATGATCACTCTCCGCTACGGCACGAACCCTCATCAAAAAGAAGCCTTCCTCGAGTTTCCGGAGCCTTCTCCCATCAAGATCATCAACGGCGCTCCGGGCTACATCAACATGCTGGACGCCCTCACGTCCTGGCAGCTCGTGCGCGAGCTGAAAGAGGCCACCGGCAAGGCATCCGCGGCCTCATACAAGCACGTCAGTCCGGCCGGAGCGGCCATCGCCAAGCCCATCGACGACGCGTTCAAGGAGTCGCAGTTTCTCAAAACAACCGACTTCTCGCCGGTCGCCAGCGCTTACGTGCGGGCTCGGGGAGGGGACCGTCTTTGCTCGTTCGGCGACGTGCTGGCGGTGAGCGACGTGGTGGACGTTAGCCTGGCTCAGTTTCTCAAAACCGAGGTCAGCGACCTGATCATCGCTCCTGGCTACGAGCCGGAAGCAGCCGAAATCCTCAAGCAGAAGAAAAAGGGCGGCTTCTGCATGCTGGAGATCGACTACGACTTCATGCCGACCGGCATCGAAAAGCGCGAAATCTTCGGTATCACCGTAGCCCAGGAGCGCAACAGCCGCCTCTATACCAAGGCCGATTTCACCAACGTCGTTTCTGAAAATAAAAACGTCTCCGAGGACGCTCTCGACACCTTGCTCGTCGCGGCGATTTCCCTGAAGTACACCCAGTCGAACTCCATCAGCGTGGCCTACGATGGCCAGATCGTGGGCATGGGCGCCGGCCAGCAGTCCCGCATTCACTGCACCCGCCTGGCTTGCGACAAGGCCGACAAGTGGTTCCTGCAGCGCCACCACAAGGTGCGAGGCCTGGACTTCAAGGACGGCCTCAAAAAGGTGGAAAAGACCAACCTCATCGACCAGTACCTGCTCTGGGACAGCCTCAGCGCCCACGAGGAAGCGAACATGTTGGAAAACTTCAACACCCGCCCCGAGCCCATCAGCCGCGAGGAGCGGGCCGAGTGGATCAAGCAGTACGACGACATTTGTCTCGGCTCCGACGCTTTCATCCCATTCCGCGACAATATCGACCGAGCCAGCCGCTCTAACGTGCAGCATATCGTGGAAACAGGCGGTTCGCTACGCAGCGACCTGGTTATCGACGCCGCCAACGAATATGGCATGACCGTCACCGCCACCGGCATCCGCAGCTTCCTGCACTAGAGCAAGAGCGCCCAGCTCATTGACAGACTCTCAAGCGTGTCAGAGCTTTCTGGCACGCTTTTTTATGTGCCTGAATGAAGGCCCATTTCCCTCAACCCATTCATAAAGCTACCCCACGAAAGAATGCCCCATTTCCTTAGGCCCGCCCCAAAGCCTCTCACCACGCTCGTCCTCATCGCAACCACCTGCGTCCAGGCCCTCGCCGCCGCCGACAGCCCCGATCAATCGCCGCCCACGCTCATCGACCCCGACGCCACCCCGCAAACCCTCGCTCTCTATCGAAACCTCAAAGAGCTCGCTCCGCAGGCCACGCTATTCGGCGCCCAAGCCACACTGGCCTACGGCTACCATTGGTTCGACGAAGAAGGGCGCTCGGACGTTAAAACGGTTACCGGAAGCTATCCCGCGGTCTACGGATGGGATGTCATGGAAATCGAACTACCGACTGAGGCCCGTTCCGAAAACCACTACCGCTACGACTTCGACGACCGTATCCGCTGGGCCAAGGAAGCCTACGCTCGCGGCGGGGTCATCACTTACGCTTGGCACAAATCCAATCCCGTCTCCGGCAAGAATTTCTACGACAAGACGCCCGCCGCCGCCACCTTGCTCCCGGGTGGCGAGAACCATGAAGCCTTCATGGAAACGCTCGACCGGCTGGCCACGTTTTTCAAAGCCCACGAAGAAGTCCCCATCATCTTTCGTCCTTGGCACGAGCACAACGGAGATTGGTTCTGGTGGGGCAAGGGCTATGTATCCGAAGAAAACTACATCGCTCTCTGGCGTCTCACCGTCGACACCCTCAGAGACGAAAAAGGCGTGCACAACCTCATCTACGCCTTCTCGCCCGACCGCAGCCGGATGTATGAGCACGAGGGCAGGGATGCCTATTTTTATGCGTATCCAGGAGATAACTACGTCGACATCATCGGCATCGACAACTACTGGGACGTCGGACATCCGGGCAACCGGAAGCCGAAGGAGGAACGCATCGAGGATTTCGTCGCCAGCCTCGAGCTAGTGGTCTCCATCGCAAACGAGAAAAACAAAGTAGCCGCTCTCACCGAAACCGGACTGGACCGCCTAGAGGATCCGACCTGGTGGACGGAGGTGCTGCTGGCTGGAATCAACCGCAACGAAACCACCCGGCAGATCGCCTACCTGCAAGTCTGGAGAAACGCCAATCGCGAGCTCGAAGGACGCGACCACTTCTACGTGCCCTACGAAGGCCACCCCAGCGTCCCTAGTTTCATCGAATTCAAAAACGACCCCAGCATCCTTTTCGAAGACGAGCTGCCGGACCTCTATCAGCAGTCGCTTCATCCATAGCCCGTATCTGCGCTTCTGCGAAACGCGCCGCATACAATGCCACCTCAGCGCGGCGGCCTACAAATTGTTAGCCGGGGCGGCGACCCGACACCCCAGCCTCGTCGCGAAAACGGGTTGACTCGCATCGCCTCAACAATCATTTTTCTCGCCATCACTCCCCGCGCAAAGACGGAGCGGGGGAGTCCTTTGAAACCAAAAACGCGAATCGATATGACAGCCATTGTAAGCAACGAGATTGTTTTCCTCGGTCGTTCGCGTCCCGCCAACTGATGGTCAGATAGCACCCGTCAGGTTCATTTTCATTAGGCTGCGAGCGATCCGAGCTCGTGGCCTTTTTTAGGTCATTTCATTCCCGCGTCCGCAGGCCTCCGTCACTTCGGCCCGACGCATCAACTCGAAGAAATGAAAGACGATGAATTTGAACCTTACCTCTCTCGGATGGAATCCGAACCTGCAATCTCACCTCGAATCCTACGCCGATCCTAGTCTCATCCCGGCTCGAGTCGTTCGACAAAATCGCGATCAGTATATTCTGAATACGGGAGACCGCGAGCGCGTCGCCCAGCTCCCGGGCTCCTTCCATCAACGCATCTCATCGGAAATCGACTACCCGACTGTCGGCGACTGGGTCGTACTCCAATGCGACCCCAACCATGACATTCAGCTCATTCTCGACGTGCTGCCGCGAAAGAGCGTCTTTACTCGCCAAGCGGCGGGCAGGACCTCCGCGCATCAGCTCGTGGCCGCCAACTTCGATTTCCTCTTCCTCGTATCCGGACTCGATGGCGATCTCAATCCGCGTCGCATCCAGCGCTACCTGACACTCGCCTGGAACAGTGGAGCGGAGCCGGTGGTGCTGCTCAACAAAGCCGATCTTTGCCACGATCTGGAAGCCGCTCTTCAAGAGGTGAAAACCGTCGCCAACGAAGCGACCATCCTCGCTGTCAGCGCCAAGAATCCGCAATCGCTGATTCCCTTGCAGCCTTATCTGCAACAGGGAAAAACCGTGGCTCTCCTAGGCTCCTCAGGAGTCGGCAAGTCCACTCTCATAAATGCCTTGCTCGGTGAATCACGTCTCGCGACCCAAGCTAACCGAGCTTCCGATAGCCGCGGCAAACACACCACCACCTGGCGGGAGATTCTGTCGATTCCGACCGGCGCTTGTCTGATCGACCTGCCGGGCATGCGCGAGCTCCAGCTCACGGGAGAAGAAGCGGGCATCTCGAAAACCTTCGCCGACATCGAAGCAATCGCTCGAGATTGCCGATTTCGAAACTGTCGTCACCAAGGCGAACCTGGCTGCGCGGTGGAATCGGCCATCGAAGCGGGCCTAATCGATCATGATCGCTACCTACAGTATTCGAAAATCAAGGACGAGTCTCGCGCGGCGGCAAAAAGACGCGGCGCCCTTCAACCAGCGAATGCAAAAAAGAAAAGAGCCCTCGAAGAAAAGGAGCAGCGTTTCAAAGAGATCTCCAAGAGCATGAAGCGAACGCGAAAAGCGCATCGCAAAGGAGGACATATCGACGGATTCTAGCGCAAGAAGAACATCAAAGGGTGGAGCGGGGCCTCCGGGCACGCTCTTTTATCCGCGAACACGCCCTGGAGCGCCCCCTGCCGGGCCGGAGAGACTTTGTTTGCGTTTCTCACGCTCTGAGCTATTTCTCCTGCATAACGGGCTGAGAACTCGCCCGCAATTGAAATGGATAAAGACTACTGGAACAGAATCTGCGAAGACTACGAAACGGAAATCCTAAGTGTATTCGACAATGACCTACACGGGGCCGTGAAAAATCGCGTGCTCGATTTCGCCGATTCCAACCAGGTTTCCCGAGTCGCCGACATTGGCTGCGGAGTGGGGCGCTTCACTCCACTTCTAGCTGAACGCTTCGAAGAGGTGGAGGCCTGCGACTTCTCCTCTGTCGGGCTCAATAAAACGCGCCGCCGTTGCCGCGGCCATGCCAACGTCAATTTCCACAAAGTCGACCTCTCGCTCGATCCCATCCCGTTTGAGCCGGTCGACTTCGCATTTTGCGTCAACGTGCTCATCATGCCCTCGCTGGACAAACGCCTGAGGGCCTGGAGAGCGGTGGCGAATCAAGTGGCGCAGGGCGGCTCCTTGTTGCTGGTCGTCCCGTCGTTCGAATCGGTGCAAATGGAGTTCTACAGCGCCATAGAAACCCATCTCAGCGCCGGCGAAAGCTGCGGCGAAGCCGTTCGCAACAGCACCGACGAAAAGGCTCTCGCTGCCGACTTGCGACTCGGCGTGCACCAGCTCGACGGCATCAGGACCAAACACTACCTGAAGGACGAGCTTGCCCAAATGCTGCAGGATCATCAGTTTGAGATTCGTGAAATTTCCAAGCTCTTGTATTCGGAGGACAAGTACAGCGGGTTTCACTCATGGGATTGGCTGGCGATCGCGGTTAGAAAGTAGCCGCGAACCCGATTACGGATTCAACCACATCACGCATCAAGAACAGCAGGGTGCCGCCCCGCCAGATCCAGCAAAGAGCCATGCAAAAAGTGATCATAGACAGCGATTGGGGAGGGGATGTGCTGCAATTGGCGAGCATACTCGCCGCCTGCCCCCTTGAATACGACCTTCTCGGAGCCACCGTCACCTTCGGCAACGCCTCGCTAAAGCAGAATCTTGAAAACGCCGGCGCCATGCTGCGCTTTCTCGGCATCGATCGAAAAGTGAGACGCTACGCGGGCGCCTTTGCTCCTGATGGCGTCGCCGAGCCTCCTGAAGGCGACGACGCTCACGGCCGCACCGGTCTTGGTAGCGCGGTGCTCGAAACTTCGACCATTGCTCCCTCCGAAATCGATGCCGTCGACTTCTTGGTCGAAACCATCGAAAAAGAACCTGCTGGATCAATCATCCTCGTAGCCACCGGACCTCAAACCAACGTGGCCCGAGCCATTCGCAAAGCGCCGCAGACCATGCAGCGCCTCAAAGAGATACGCATCATGGGGGGATGCACGCATCCGATTCGTGGATACCGCGTAGACTCAAGTCTAAGGCGCGTTGGCGAAACCGCAATCGAGCGTCGTGGCAACATCACCGAGCACGCTGAGTTCAACTTTCAACAAGCTTCGAACGATGCCGATGCTGTATTGAGAAGCGGAATACCTATCGCGCTCTTTCCGATGAACTGCACTCATCAGCTCACGTTCACTCCCGATCGCGAGAAGCGGCTGCGAAGGGAGCTAAGCTACCTGAAAACAGGAACGATCGAGCAGCTCGTCAGCCTTTTCGAAGGGCCAGCTCGCATCGACCGACAAAAGTTCGACAGTTACCCGGTGATGCATGACGTGCACACTACCGTATCCCTTGTGAAGCCAGAACTTTATCTTGGAGCTTTCGGTGAGGTTAACGTTACCACCCGCGGTGAAACTGCCGGTTCGACCGAGTTTTCCGAGAGTCCTAACGGCAATCACTGGGTGAGCCAAACGATCGTGGAGCCGGAATCAGTGTTCGAAGTTCTGCTCAGCTCGCTACGAACGCTCGTCTGACTCATCGGTATTCTCGAATTCAATCTGTTTGTTCCAGCGCTTGCGAGCGAGCTCCCGCATGTCGACCACTGAATCGGATTCGTCGACAATCTCCAAGCCGATCAACGTTTCCACCAGATCCTCCATGGTCACCAGCCCACTGGTTCCACCGTATTCGTCGGCAACTACAGCGATCTGCTCCTGATAGGAGATGAACTCATGAAAGAACTTTCCCAGCGAGTCCAAGGCTGAAACGATCCGGATCGGACGCCTTAACTCCTTGATCTTCAACAACTCATCGCCACCGCCTTTGGCGACTTTCTGAAGTATTTCACTTTTAACTACATATCCTGTCGGTGAATCCTTAGATTCTGAATACACCGGAATGCGAGAGAACTGCAAAGCGGTATGATCCGAAATAGCGGCCTCGCAGGTTAGATTTTCATCGAGCGAGCTCATCACCGTCCGCGGCGTCATGATGTCCTCGACCCGAGCCTCTCGGAATCGGATCAAACTCCGGATCATGCGAGACTCGCTCTCGTCCAACACCCCTTCGATGCGACCGATCTGAGCGAGAGCGATCAGCTCCTCTCGACTCACGCTCTTTTCCCGCTTGGCGCTGGTTTGGATCAGCTGCGTGATCTGCTTGGATAAGGCGACCAAAGGGTAGGTGCTGATCACGATCAACCGGCAGGAATGGGCGGTGAACGGCGCCAAGCCCCGCCAGAACTGAGCCCCAAGCGTCTTGGGGATGATTTCCGATATGATGAGGATGAGCAAGGTCAGCACCGCGGAAATCACGCCGAAGTACGCCTCGCCGAACACTCGCGCGGCCTGAGATCCGACTCCAGCAGCCCCGACCGTATGAGCCACCGTGTTGAGCGTCAGAATCGCCGCCAACGATTGGTCAATCTCCCGCTTCACGCGACCAAGCAGCTTGCCAGTACGAGTGCCGTTTCGCTCTTGCTGACGAACGAACGACGGAGGCATCGACAGGAGAGACGCTTCCAGAATGGAGCATAAAAAAGAAACGCCAAGGGCCAGCAGCAAATAAGCGATAAGCGCGAACACCTCGGGATCTTAGCAGCAACTTCGCTCCCGCAGGCAATCGTAATCGTAGACGATTTGCCTTCAAACCCCTAGGGGACACGTTCACCACTCAGATCCCATCTTCGCCAATGATATCTCGAAAATCAGCAGGAAAGCTCATCATGTCGTTCGCTGCAGTCTATGCGACAGCCGCCATCGGCTCGATCGCATCCATATCAGCCAAAGAGTTTTACAGCGAACTCGCTCGGCCTTCGTGGGCGCCGCCAGGCTGGTTGTTCGGGCCAGTCTGGACGGTTTTGTTCACCATGATGGGCATTTCCTTATGGCTTGTCTGGCAGCAAGCCCGCAGCGGCGAACGCCGGTTGGAACTAGGCGTCTTCTGCGCCCAGCTAACGATAAACGCCATCTGGTCTTGGCTATTCTTCCAGTGGAAACTCGGAGGGTGGGCATTCGCCGACATCCTGCTGCTCATCGTGCTTGTGCTGTTCGCAATCAGGTTTTTTTGGATACGAAGCAAACTGGCTGCCTGTTTGCTCATTCCATACCTCGCGTGGATCAGTTTCGCCGCAGCGCTCAACCTCGCACTGTGGCAAGCCAACCCTCAAAGCCTGTAGAAAAGAGAAGAGAAGAACCCTGAATCCCAGACAAAGCGCCAGAGCCGAACCTAGAAATCTAAATTAGACATAATGCCTATTGTGCGTCTTTTGGAGAGATGAGTAATTTCCTCCATAGCGATGCAACTCACTGACCTACAAGGTGGAACCTGGCCTCCGGACGCGTTCGTCCAACCCAATCAACCCACAGCCCCAATGCCCCAACACATGCCCAAGGCCGAGCCGCAGCTCGAGAGCAACCGCCAAAGACCGTTATCCAGATCCAGATACGTCACGAAAACACTCCCGAGCTGATTTCGCTAGTCTAACCCTAGATCCCAGCGACCGATCCCGCGCTCCGACTTTCGCCTCGCACTTTCACGGGTCTCTTGCTAGCGATTCCTGCATCTCCTCAAACCCCAAATTTCTCCCTGTATGATCCGATCCTTGCTTCTCTTTTTCGCAGCCATAGCGTTGAGTTCCGCCTCCATTCAGGCCGACAGCGAAAGCTACCAGCCCCAAGTCGGCGACATCTACTTTCAATCCCTTCATTACTCGCCGCTAGTCGCCACTATCGAAGGAGCTACGAATTCCCCATACAGCCATTGCGGCATTCTAAATCTCTCCGGCGGCAAATGGGTCATTCACGAAGCCATCGGCCCGGTTCGAATCACCCCCTTGAAAGACTGGATACAGCAAGGAGTGAACGACGAATACGACGTGTTTAGGCTTAGAGAACCCTACCGCGAGCAAGCATATAAGATTCTGGAAGCCACCGAGCTCTACATGGGTCGGCCTTATGACATTCAGTACGATTTCGACGACGAAAAAATCTATTGCTCCGAACTGATCTTCAAAGCCTTTCGCGATGTCTTTCACGAAGACCTAGGCGAAGTCGT